>CANQVM010000001.1 GCA_947627265.1 uncultured Clostridia bacterium
GATTTAGCAAATGCAATGGGAATTTTACA
The DNA here is from genome assembly GCA_947627265.1 of uncultured Clostridia bacterium. GTDB lineage: Bacteria > Bacillota > Clostridia > TANB77 > CAG-508 > CAG-269. Next base: position 30 of record CANQVM010000001.1, read on the forward strand.
AATTAGTTATTTAAATAGTATTGGAGAAGCATCTGATGAAGATAAATTCTGGTTAGAAGAAAGTGAAAAGGGATTAAGTTTTAGTAATAATAATTTTTGGAATTCAATTATCAAAAAATAAAGATTAAAAAAATGGAACTATACTAATTTTAAAAGTATAGTTCTTAATTTTTGACATATAAAAAATCAAAATTAGCGAAGCATAATTTGATATTTTGAGCAAAATTTTTTTGCTCCGACAAGGTAGGGCATTTTTTTATGCCCTTTGTTCGCCAGATTAGCATTTCCTTATAACAAAAATAAACAATTAAGAATTAGTAAGCTTTAGACTATAATTTATTTATAAATAGAATAACTAAATAAAACCAAATGAAAGTGTAGATTTTATAAAAATCTATGCTTTTATTTGGTTTGCGTGGAAGATTGAAACCGAGCAAGGTTTTAAGAAAGAGTAAGAAAAATTGATAAAATTTTTTCTTGCTCTTTTTTAAAATAAGTCGCTATGATAAGCGAATTATTTTAAATCTAAAAAATGCAAATAGCATTTTTTAGGCAAAGGGGTGTGGGAAAATGTAATTTTTCCTGCCATACGGACAAGCTCGCTTGTCTAGTATGTTAGACAAAATCCTCCCTTTTTATTTGGCTCTGTTTCATTTGGATTCCAAATATTTGCTACATTTACTTCATTTAATTTATATTCAAAATCTGATGCTCCAGATTTTGTTCCAAACATAACTTTTAAATATTTCATAGCTTTCACCTTTTTTATTATTTTTGTTTTTTAATATCTAATCTATAAATTGCAATCAATGATGAGATAAAAGAAAATATATCTAGTACAAAAGTTGTATATGCTTTCACAATAAAGTCATAAACTGCCCATAATAGTCTTAGTGCTACTGTAGATTTTCTGACCATTTTCATATTTTTAGATAATAATATAAATAAGTATATGTATGATGCTACTGCTGGTAATAAACTTAAAATACTATTATAAGTAATAATATCTCCAATTAAAATTATAATTCCAAATAAAATTGCCAACCATATTGAAAATTTTTTCTTTTCATATTTGGTTGATATAATAGTCAATATTGTTAATATTATGCAATTAATTGCTCCTGAATATGCTTTCAATAAAATCATATTTATTACAAAAAATCCATATGATATTGCATAGAATATTAAATATTTCTTTTTTTCTCTCATTTGTGCTGCTAACATTGCTAATCCAGCACCTATTACTCCAATTATTTGTGCAATTATAAATTCCATATTAATTCCTCACTTATTTATTTTTCAAATTCATCTGTATCTAACAGTGTCCTTTCAACCTCTCTAACTCCAAATGTTCCACTTTGTTGTCTATATTGTTTTTCGTTAAATAATCTTCCATCTTCATTTCTTCTATATAATTTTTCTCTGACCTTTTTTAATGGATACAATGTTCCTGTACTTCTACTTTTCACAAAATTATTAGGTAAATAATACATTTTTCCATCTTCTTTATTAAAATATACAAATGATACATCATCACTTTGTGGCTCATTTGATGAGCTTTGTGTCAATAAACACCCGAATGTATTAACTTTTTTCTCCAACGAACTTTCTACTCCACTAAAATCAAAAGTAGTCTTGTAATATTCCACATCTGCATCTGATAAAAATCTATTAGCCTCTACTGAATATGGATGTGTATGAACATGTGCAAAGCAATTAAATTTAGAATTTTTTATATTCATTAATAATTCCTTCATCATTTCCTTTCCTGATTGTAGCGAAAAAGCTCCATCTATTACTTGATAATCTGCTTTATCATTAGCAACAGTAAAATTAATATTTCCCTCCTCATCTAAAGTGCCATACAAAACCCCTCCATATTCATATCCATTTTTTATTCTACTGCCATCTGTTAATTGTTTATTAAATGCAGTTGCATTGATTAATCCCTGTAATCTTGCAAAAACCTCTTCTGATAATATTACTTTTCTTTTATCATGTTCAAAGCTTGATTGTTCAAATCCCATATCTAATTCCCCCTAATCTATTTTTATTATAACATTAAACTCAAAGCTTTACTACATTCGCTAACATTTCTATAAAATTATTTATTCTTCAAAATCCATTCATAAACTTCATTTTCAGTAAGTTTTCCTTTTTTCATTTGATTTATTTTTTCTTTAGCTTGTTTTTTCTAAGTTTCAAAATCTTTTGCTAGTTCTTTATTTTCTTTATCTTTTCTAACTTGCATAAATTTTTGTTGATATGTTCTTCTATACTCTCCCATAGCTTTATTTTGTTTTAATCTTTCTGTATAGGATTGAAATGCCCCTAAATCTCTACAAGTTTTTCCGTTTTCTTTTAGATAATCGCAATAAATTTCATCTATTTTTGAAGTTGGTATAAAGTACATTCCACAGTTTTGACATTTCTTTATTGGATAATTTGGTGTTTTAGAAAGTTCATCAAGTATAGCATAGCAAATACTTGATAAATCATTACTTTTATGAGTATCACTCATTGAAAGTACCATATTTTTTTTCTTTTAATGTATCTAGTAAATCATACTCACTATTTTTACCAAGTTCTTGATATTTCATTGAATAACTATCTCTCATAATATAATCATTTTTATAATATGTGTATAATTTTCCCATTCTCTTTATTAAGTAAACTGCAAATCTTTCAGAAGTATTATTAGTTAATATATAAAAAATTGTGTAATTTTTTACATAAATTCTATAATATGTATTTTTTCTTTTTCTAGTAGACATATACTTTTCATAACTTTCTGGATTTTCACTTCGTTTTTCTATTTCTTTAATTACTTCATTATAAAAATTTTCTGCTGCAATTTTATTTTTTAAGTTGTTTACAAAATATTTCAAAATACTATTAAACTGATTTATGTAGGTAGAAGAATATCTTATTGTATATTTATTATTTGCAATCTATTATCCTCCTTGCCATTTGCATCATTTCTTCATGAGTATAGTATTTAGTATTAGGATCTTCCGCTTCTTTATCTGCTTCATCTAATGCGTTTTCAATATATTCATTATATTCTAAATCACTCATTAATTTAGAGTATTTTTCTAAACTCATTACTACCATTGAGCCATATCCGTTTTTTGTTAAATAAACCGCTTCATCTTCTTTTAAAACTAGCTCCTCTATTTCTGGATATTTATTCCTTAAATCTGATACTGGTCTAATATTAATCATTTTAAATTCCTCCTCAAAAAATATTATCATAATTTTATCATTATTTTATATCTTTTTCAATATTTTATGCAAAAATTTTAAATGTTTTACACATAAAAAGCAAGATATTATAAAGCACCTTGCATTTGTAAATATTTTTATTATAAAATTTTTTTATATGGAAGTTAATTAAATCCACAGGTGTGGATTTAAACTTACAATTCCCTGCTGGATGGGAGCAAGCAAAAAAAATCAAATATGCTCAAGGATTCAATAAGCCATCTCCTCGTGATTTTGTGGGGTTCGGTCCATTAACAGAACCTGAAAGTTTAGCAGTCTATAACTTTACTCTTTCTCATAACTTTAAATTAGTTTTAGCTTACCATACTCAAGGTCAAGAAATTTATTGGCAGTTTCAAAATTATGCACCATTAAGAGCAAAGATAATTGGAGAGCAATTTGCAAATATTAGTGGTTATACTCTTGCGGATGTACCATATAATTCTAGCTTTGCTGGCTATAAAGATTGGTTTTTACAACAATATAAAAGACCTGGTTATACAATAGAAGCAGGAATTGGTGAAAATCCTCTTCCAATTTCTCAATTTGATCAAATTTATAACGATAATTTAGGTATATTGCTTTTAGGAATGGTTGTATAAAAATAAAGAGCTGAATAAATAATATATACTGAACCCTCCTTATTAAACTTTTTTGTGTCTAATAAGGAGGGTTCACTTCAATGTAAACAGCTCTTTTTTTATATATTGAAAATTATAATTTTTTCTTTATATTTTTGGTCGTGCAACCAATCTTCTTTTTTATAACATATTTTATTTGGTGATCCATTTTATTAGATTTAGATTAGCAGGCTCTAACAACATTTCATGTTTTGGCATAACTCTAAATGTATATCCATAGTTACCACCTGTAGTTAATTCTATTTTTGCTTTAAAATGATATGTTTTGGTTTCTTCATCTGATTGAGTAAGCATCATAGGAATAATGCTTACATTTTCTACTACTCCATTATCTAATATTTTTCCATAATATACTTCTACATTAATATTTTCTACATTAATGTTTGGTAATTGTACTTCACAAGCTACTTCTATATTGTTTCCTGCATCAATTGTTATATCATCTAAATTATTCACTTGTGTTATTTTTATATCTTTCCAATTCATATATGTTTCTTTTTTCCAAGAGTTATATGCAGTTACATTATCTACATTTTCATAATATTTTTTTGTTAATTTGCAAAGTGGCATATATAAATTGTTTGTATAGTCTACTAACATTCTTGCAGTGCTATATTTTCCTCCTGTAGTCATAATAGAATTTTTCATTAATTCAATCCACTTTTTAGATAATCCTTTTTTGTCTTGATTATAGTAAGTTGGTATAACTTTTTCTTCTAATGTTCTATATAAACTCTCACTATCAGCTAAATCTTGTGCTTCATAAGATTCATATTCACTATTTGTACCAATTGTCCAACCATTATTTTGTGTATAACCTTCTGCCCACCAACCATCTAATACACTAAAGTTTATTACACCATTAACAGATGCTTTTTGCCCACTTGTTCCTGATGCTTCCATTGGTCTTCTTGGGTTGTTTAGCCATACATCTACACCACTTACTAAATATCTTGACATTGCTATATTGTAATTTTCAAGTAAGAATATCTTTCCTTTAAATTGTGGCATCATTGATACTTGATGAATATATCTAATTAAGTCTTGTCCTTCTTTATCAGCTGGATGTGCCTTTCCTGCAAAAATTAATTGTACTGGTCTTTCGCTATTATTCAATATTTGTGTTATTCTTTCTAAATCTTTAAAAATTAATGTCGCCCTTTTATATGTTGCAAATCTTCTTGCAAATCCAATTGTCAATGCATTTGGATTTAGCTTTGATACAATTTCGTTAATTGACTCATAGTTATAACCTGATCTTCTTAGTCTTTGTGTTGTATTATCTTTTACTAGTTTTAATAATTTTTCTTTTCTATCTTTATGAACTTCCCATAGTTTTTCATCAGGTATGTTTTGTACTTTTTGCCATACTTGGTCATTGTACATGCTATCTTGCCAATATGGTATTAAGTATTTATTGTACAATTCTTTTATTTTGGGTGCAAGCCATGAACACGTATGAATACCATTTGTAACATATTCAATTGGTGATTCATTTGCTGCAATTTCTGGCCATACTTCTCCAAATAATTCTCTTGAAACGGCTCCGTGTAATTTACTAACTCCATTTTTCTTTCCGGCAATTTTTAAAGCCAATATTCCCATATTAAATCCCGTATCTAATTCCTTATTTGGCTTCATACCAAGCATTAAAAATTCTTCTCTTGACAATCCTAATCTTGGCCAAAAATCTTTAAAATATTTTTCTACTAATTCAATTGGAAATATGTCATTTCCTGCAGGTACTGGTGTATGCGTTGTAAATACTGTTTTTGAACTTGCAATATCCTTTGCTACCTCAAATGATACTTGTTTTTCTTTTATAATATCTTTTATAATTTCTAAATTTAAGAAAGCTGAATGTCCTTCATTCATATGATATACAGTTGGATTTAATTTCAAATAATTTTTTAATAAATTTACACCTGCTTGTCCTAAAACAATCTCTTGGCGGATTCTCATTTCTTGATCTCCACCATACAGTCTTAAAGTAACATCTCTATCTTCTTCATTATTTTTTTCAATATCAGAGTCTAGCAAATATAACTTTACTCTTCCAACATTTATTTGCCATACTTTTAAATATAGCCTTCTTTTTGGAAATTTAACATATATTGTTAAATCTTCCCCTTTTTCATCTTTAACTGGATATATTGGCAAGTCATATAAATTTATATTATTATATTCTGTTTCTTGATCTCCATTTCCATTAATCTTTTGGTTAAAATATCCATTTTTATATAATAATCCTACTGCAACTAACGGAATTCCTAGATCACTTGCTGACTTTAAATGATCACCTGATAGAATTCCTAATCCGTCCTGAATAAATAGGAATTGTTTCATCAACTCCATATTCAGCAGAGAAATATGCAATTAAATCATTTTTATTTTCTGGATATTTTCTATTAAACCATGTGCTTTTACTATTCATATATCCTTCAAAGTTTTCTACAACTTTGTCATATTCTTTTAAGAAATTTAAGTCTTTTGATACATCTTCTAATCTTTCTTGTGATACATGTTTTAAAAACTTTACTGGATTCTTATCTGATTGTTCCCATAAATCTCTATCCATTTTTTTTAATAATTTTAAAAATTCTGTATTCCAAGACCACCAAAGATTATCTGCTATTTGTGATAATTTTTCAATTCTTTTTGGTAATTGTGGATTAACTATAATTTTATTAAATAAATACATTTTTAATAATTCCTCCTCTGTATTTTTAAGCTTTTTCTTTTGAATTATAATACTTATATTATCTATTAAATGTCCTTATTTGTCAAATGTTTTTTATAAATTTAAAATATTCTTAAAATATCGTTATATGTTACATATAAAGATAATGCTATTAATAATGAAAAACCTAATAATTGTATATTAATTTCTGTTTTTTCTTTTAAAGGTTTTCTTCTAATTGCTTCAATTATTAATATTAATATTTTACCACCATCTAGTGCTGGTATTGGTAAAAGGTTTGTAACTCCAAGGGAAATAGATATTAAAGCTAACATATATACAAATTCTCTCAATCCATTTGTTTTTGATACTACTTCTGATATACCTACTGGTCCCATCATTTGGTCTACACCTACATTTCCTGAAAATAGTTGTTTTAAGTTATCTACAATAGAAAGTAAAAAATCTTTTGTCATAATTGTTCCATTTATACATCTATTAATAAATGTATCTTCTGCTTGTTTTAAATTGACTCCTAAATAATAGGAATTATTATTTTGTACTGCAGTTGTTGTATACTCTAATATTTTTCCATTTCTATCTACTTTTACTTTTATTTCTTTATTATTTTTTTGTAATGCATTATTTAAATCATAGAAATTATTTATCTTTTCATCATTTATTTGTATAATTTTATCTCCTTCTTGTATTCCTATTTCCTTTGCTGGATAACCTTCTATAGTTGTAGCTACTTCGTTTGTTATATAAGGGCCTGAAGTGGCAACTAATACAAAATAAATAAAAATAGCAAATACTATATTTACAATTGCTCCTGCTGCTACTATAGCAATTCTTTTCGGAATGCTTGCCTGAGAAAAAGAATCTTTTTCTTCTGACCTTTCTTCCTCCCCCTCCATACTAACAAATCCGCCTAGCGGAATTAATCTTAGCGCATATTTTGTTTGTTTTCCTTGTTTTTTCCATATGGTTGGTCCAAAACCAATTGCAAATTCATTCACTTTTACTTTGCATAGCTTTGCCACAGTAAAATGGCCTAGTTCATGAATTAAAATCAAAAATCCTAATAAAAAGATTATTTTAATAGCATTTATTATAAACAACAATAATTACCTCCTAATTCAAATTGCTTATTATTTTTCTTCTCGTGCATTTTCTATACTGTACTTTCTAATCATTTCATCAAATCTTTGTTGAATATCATTTAATTGTTGTAATTAAATTGAAGTTGTTTCATTATTTGGCTTTTCTATTATTACTTTCTTTAGATTATCAATTCTATCTTGGAATCACTGTCTGTTATTAACAATCATTCTTTCTCCTTTAATTAATTCATCTTGTGTTCCTTCTGATAAAGTATCAAACCTTCCATCATGAACTAAAGGTCTTATTGTATCATTTAATGCAGTCTTTATAAACTTTTGTAATTCACAAAATGCATATGAAGGAATTTCATCGTATATTTCTTTATAATACTTATGATATAATCCTACTTTATCTGGATCTATTTTTACAAGACCTCTATTTCTATATTCTAAATGTTTTGTTTCTTCGTAACTAGATAAAACCGATTTCCCTGCTCCTGGTGGTGCCACTACTATAAATGATTTTGGCTTTTCATTTTTACTATCAATAGCATTTTGTATTTCTATTGACATTCCTAAAATAGCATTCCACAAACTTCTCTTATATTCTTCATAATTTAAAATATATAACTTTTCTTTTATAGAATTGTTTCCTTTTTCATCTATGCTTGTTACTTTATATTTTGTATTATCAAACTGGTTCATATATTTTTCATATTGTTCTTCACTCAATATATAATCACTAATCTTCATTTTTTCTACATTCTAACAGCATTATTTTTCTTTTTTTGCAAGCTCCTTTATTAATTTTAGTCTCTCTTCTTCTAAACATTTCATATTATGTTTAAATTGAGAAAAGTTTTGTTTTTTTTCTACTTCTTTTCTTTTTTTCAATTCTATTATTTCTAATTCTATTGATATATCCTGATGATTCATTTAATTCATCCTTTCATAAACTATACCAATTTTTAATGAATTTTTTATCTATATTTAAATTACCTTTTCCAATTCCCATTTCGACATTTGGTTTATTTTTTCCATGATAATCACTACCACCTGAAATAAATAATTTCGTTTCTTTACATAATTCTAGTAAATGTTTAATTTTTTCTTCATCAAAAGTATTATGAAAACATTCAATTCCATCAACATTATATTTTTCTACACAGAATTTAATATGTTCATCTATATTATTTATCCATTTATATATATATACATGTGGCATAAAAACCAATCCACCACACTGTTTTATTATGCATGATGTTTCTTTCGCACTTGGATAATCTTTTGATTTATCTATATAAAATGGACTATTTTCATCTGCACAATATTTCTTTGAAAATATATCAAAATCTGATAAAAAATCTTCTGGTAATTTATTATAATTTTCTTTATGTTTTTGTAACTCTCTAAATATTGCAACACTTGCCCAATCTTTGTTAGAATCAAATTGGATATTTTGCTTATCATTTATAATTAATCCTTCATTCTTACATATATTATATAATATATCAAAATATTTTTGTTGTAATTTATCTTTTGTTTTATCTTTATAGTAATCTTCTGACCATGATTGTATTTTATCTGTGTCTATATTATAACCTAAAAATTCAATTAATTTTCCATTATCAAAAGCACATTTTATTTCTATTCCTGGAATTATTTTTCCAGTAAAATAATTAGAGATGTTAATATTTTTTAGCTCTTTATATGCTTTACAATTATCATGGTCTGTTATAGATATATATTCTAATTTTAAATTTTCTGCTTTTTTTAATAATTCTATTAAACTATCTGCTCCATCAGAGTAAGTTGTATGCATATGTAAATCTATCATATCTAATTCTCCTTATAAAAGTGTAAATAATGCATACGCAAATGGTGCCAAAAATATTAGACTATCTATCCTATCTAAAATTCCTCCATGGCCTGGTATTAAATTACTAAAATCTTTTATATCCACATATCTTTTAATAGAAGATGCAGCAAAATCACCAATCTGCCCTACTAAACTTAATATAATTCCTATTCCAGTTATAAATAAATATGAATAGCTCATTCCCCAATATGTATTTGCTACATAAGTATATATCAACATTAGTAAAACTGCTCCTATAGTTCCTCCAATGCAACCTTCAATTGATTTTTTTGGACTTACTTTGCTAAATTTATGTTTTCCAATTAATATTCCAGTAAAGAAGGCAAATATATCAGTTCCCCATGCTGAAAAAATTGCATACCAGATAAGAATTTTTCCATTTGGCATTCCATCAATAAAAGCAATAAACATTATGAAAAATACAACATAAAATATTCCAATAAAAGTATATGCGATATCTTTAAATGTTGTTTTCATATCTGTTGCAATGACTTGTGCAAACAGTATAATTAAAATAGTTGGAACTCCAAGAGTTACTACCATATTTAAATAATCAATTGGTACTAAATGTATTAAAGCTATACTAAAGCAACTAAAATATCCTACCCATTTTACTGGCTTTGAAACTTTTGATATTGCATCAAAATATTCAGTCATTGCTAATAATGCTATAATTGATAATGCTACATCTACTACTACTTTGTTTCCAATTAATAAAATTAATAATACTAACGGAAAACCTAATAAGCTTGAAGTTATTCTCCTTATATCCATACTTTTTCCTTTCTTATATTAACTATCTTTTAAAATTAGCTTGCTCCAAATTTTCTAGTTCTTTTTTGATACTCTACAATAGCATCATCTAAATCATCTTCTGAAAAGTCTGGCCAGTTTTTCTGTATAAATAGAAATTCAGAATACACTACCTGCCAAGGTAAAAAATTACTTAGTCGCAATTCTCCACTTGTTCTAATTACTAAATCTGGGTCAGGCTGTCCTTTTGTATATAAATAGCTATTCACAGTATCTTCTGTTATATTATCTATTTTCATATTTCCTTTCTGTACTTCATTAGCTATGCTTTTAATAGCTCTTATAATTTCATCTCTTCCGCCATAATTTAAAGCAATATTAAAAGTAACTCCTGTATTATTTTTTGTTCTTTCCATGCATGTTTGTATACTTTTTTGCATACTTTCTGATAAGACTTCAATATTTCCTAATATATTTACCTTAATATTTTCTGTATATGCTCTTTTTGAATAATCATCTAAATAATTTTGAAGTAATAACATTAATGCTCTTACTTCATCTTCTGCTCTTTTCCAATTTTCTGTTGAAAATGCATAAACAGTAATATGCTCTAATCCTATTTTATTAGCATACCTTACGATTTTTTCTAATGTTTTTGCCCCTTGCTTGTGCCCATAACTAGCTGACTTTCCTTTTGATTTTGCCCATCTTCTATTTCCATCCATTATTATAGCAATATGTTTTGGCATTGTTTCTTTTTCAAATTTCATCTTTTTCTCCTTAAGGATTTTTAGATAGAAAATTTGTTGTTTGCATATATCTAAAATTTTGCGATTTCTCACTATTTTTATTTAATTCATATACAAAATACAAAAAAATTTATTTTTCATCTATCTATTTATTAAAAATATCTCTAGTTTATTTATTTCTATTTTGAATATAAAGTGCTAATTGTTTTAAAAATTCTGCCTTATCTCCATATTCTTCTAATTCTTCTATTGCTTCTTTTGTTATTTTATTTAAAATTTCTTTAGCTTTTTGAAGTCCATATTTAGAAACATATGTACATTTTTTTAGCAATTTATCATTTCCCACTGGTTTTCCTAGAATTTCTTCATTACCTTCTTCAGATAAAATATCATCTTTTATTTGAAATGCTAAACCTATTTTTTCTGCGTAATTTGTTAGTTTTTTTAAATTGTTTTCACTTGCATCAGATAATATAGCTCCCATTCTAACACATAATTTTATAAGAGCTCCTGTTTTATTTTGATGAATATATTCTAGGTATTCGCTTGAAATTTGTTTGCCTTCGTATTCTGTATCAACAAACTCTCCTGCTATCATTCTATCTACTGATGTTGAGAATTCATTAAAAACTTTTAATTTTTTACTTAAATCTTCTAGCTTAGAATTTTTTAAACTATTACTAATTACAATATAAGCTTGATTAAGAAGTCCATCTCCTGCTAATATTGCTGTTGCTTCGTTAAACTTTTTGTGATTTGTTGGTTTTCCATGCCTAAAATCATCATCATCAATACCTGGTAAATCATCATGTATCAAAGAAAAGTTATGTACCATTTCAATTGCTACAGCATATGGCATACATTCTTCAATATTTTGTTTAAATATTTTATAAGTTGAAATTAACAGAATTGGTCTTATTCGTTTTCCACCAGCCATAAGACTATATTCCATAGAATTATTCAATAATTTTTCTGGAACATCCTGCTTCCTTAAATATTTTTCTAATTCATTATTTACAATTTCTTGATAAATTTTAAGTTGCTCTTTAAATTCCATATACTACTCCTTAAGCATCTAAACTGACATAATTTCATTTTCCTTTTTCTCTAATATTTTATCAATTTCATCGATATTTTTATCAGTTATTTTTTGAATTTCATTTTCTGCTTGCTTTAATTCATCTTCTGTAATTGTTCCCTCTTTTTGTTCTGCTTTTGCATTATCTATTCCTTCTCTTCTAATAGATCTAACTGCAACTTTTGCTTCTTCAGATATTTTCCTAATATCTTTTACAAGTTCTTTTCTTCTCTCTTCATTTAATTCAGGAAAAGCTAGTCTTATTACTTTTCCATCATTATTAGGGTTAATACCTATATCAGATGCTAAAATTGCCTTTTCAATTTCTTTTAAAATACTCGCATCCCAAGGCTGAATAACAATTAATCTTGCTTCTGGTACAGAAATACCTGCTACCTGATTAATTGGTGTTGGTGTTCCATAATAATCTATCTTTATTTTATTTAAAATTGCAGGATTTGCACGTCCTGCTCTTATTTCTGCCAATTTCTCGTTGTAAACACTAATTGATTTTTCCATCTTTTCTTTTAAATTTGTATAATCCATAATTTTCTCCTTCTTGAGACATTAGGGTCAGTCATTAAATGTCTCATCGTTTTTTGTCACTTTTTGTATTTTACAATATTTGATTTTTTTCCACCTAATTAATGAGACATGACTGTCCTCTGATGTCTCATTATTTTACTATTGTTCCTATTTTTTCACCTTTTACTGCTCTTACTATGTTTTCTGGATCTTCAATTCCGAATACTAATAATGGCATTTTATTGTCTCTACACATTGCTGTTGCTGTTGAATCCATTACTTTTAAGTCTTTTTCTAAAACTTCCATATATGATACTTCTTCGTATTTTTTTGCTGTTGGGTCTATTTTTGGATCTGCTGAATAAACTCCATCAACAGTTTTTCCAAGTAATATAATTTCTGCTTTTATTTCTGTTGCTCTTAATACTGCTGCTGTATCTGTTGTAAAGTATGGATGCCCTGTACCACATGCAAATATAACAACTCTTCCTCTTCCTAAATGTTTTTCAGCTTTTCTTTGTATATATGGTTCTGCTATTTCTCTCATTTCAATTGCAGTTTGAACTCTTGAGAAAATACCTCTCGCTTCTAATGCATCTTGAAGTGCCAACCCATTCATTGCTGTTGCTAACATTCCCATATAGTCTGCTGTTGTTCTTTCCATTTGATGTCCATTTCTTCCTCTCCAAAAGTTTCCTCCTCCTACAACAATTGCTACTTGTGCTCCCATTTGAACTATTTCTTTTATTTTGTCACATATTTTTCCAACTGTTTCTACATCTACACCTGTCTTCTGTGCTCCTGCTAATACTTCTCCACTTAGTTTTAAAAGTACTCTCTTATATTTAAGGTCTGACAATTTATCCACTCTCCTTAATTTATTTTAATTAGACTTATTTTATCATATATTTAAAAAAAATAAAGTATTTTTTTAATATTTTATCATTTTTTTGATTATTTGTTGTTACAATTCACAGCTTATATATTTGAAAGTTCATAAAGAAATATATTCTAAATAATTGTGTAATCAATCAACCGTAGCATAGTGAATGAAAATTTTAGCAACTTACCTAATAATACAAAAAGAAAGTATCTTTTATAAAATACTTCCTTTTCTTCATTTTTTATTTTTAATTTTAGTACTTTTTATTTAATTTGTTATTTTCTTTATTTTAATTGATTCATTACTTCTTCTGCAAAGTTTTCTTCTTTTTTCTCAATTCCTTCACCTTTTTCAAATCTTGCAAATTCTACAACTTCGCTGTCAGTTTCTTTTAATAATTGAGAAACTTTTTTGCTTGGATCTTTTACAAACTCTTGGTCCACTAAACAAATTTCACTAAAGAATTTTCCTATTCTTCCTTGTACTATTTTTTCAGCAATTGCTTCTGGTTTACCTTCATTCATAGTTTGTACTTTTAAGATTTCTTTTTCTTTTTCTATTCTTTCTTGAGGTACAGATGCTTCATTTAAGTATTCTGGTCTTGCTGCAGCAATTTGCATACATACATCTTTTGCTACTTCTGAAGTTCCTTTTTTCATATTAACCAAAACCGCAATTTTTCCATCTCCGTGTATATATTTTTCAACTAGTCCTTCTGATTCAAATCTTGCAAATCTTCTTATATTCATATTTTCACCAATTGTAGCTATCTTTTCAACTAATACTTCATTTACAGTTTTTCCTGGTACTTCAATTGAATCTTGTGATAATAACTCTTCTACATTTGATGGATTATTTTGTACTATTTGTTTTGCTACATTCATAACAAAATTTTTAAATTCTTCATTTTTTGCAACAAAGTCTGTTTCTGAGTTTACCTCAACAACAGCCCCTGTCTTTCCATCTGCTGAGACATAAGCTTCAACTAAACCTTCTGCTGCAATTCTTCCTGATTTTTTAGCTGCTTTTGCAATTCCTCTTTCACGTAATAATTCAATTGCTTTTTCCATATCTCCATCTGTTTCTGTTAATACTTTTTTACAGTCCATCATACCTGCACCTGTTTTTTCTCTTAAATCTTTAACTTGACTTGCTGTTATCATATTAAAATTCCTCCTTTGATTTTACGGTAAAAGACATTCCCTGTTTTAACAGAAATGTCTAATTACTTTATTTTTATTATTCTTCTACTTCTTCACTTTCTGAAACAACTTCTTCCATACTTTTAGCTTCTTCTTTGCTTTCTGCTACTTCATCAATTGCTGTTTCTTCTGTTTCTGGTTCAAAGCTTTCTCCTTGTTTTCCTTCAATAACTGCATTTGCAATAACATCTGCTATTAGTTTTACAGCTCTTATTGCATCATCATTTCCTGGAATTGGGAAATCCAATTCTTCTGGATTACAGTTAGTATCAACTAAACCTACAACTGGTATTCCTAATTTTTTTGCTTCTAAAATAGCAATTCTTTCTTTTTTAGGATCTACTAAGAAAATTACACCTGGTAGTTCAGTCATTTCTTTAATACCACCAAGATTTTTTTCTAATTTTTCCATTTCCTTTTTTAGTAAAATTACTTCTTTTTTAGGTAATCTATCAAATGTACCATCTTCTTGCATTGTCTCTAAGTCTTTTAATCTTTGTACTCTTGCACGAATTGTTTCAAAGTTTGTTAACATTCCACCTAACCATCTTTGATCAACATAGAACATTCCACATTTTACTGCTGCTTCTTTCATACATTCTTGAGCTTGTTTTTTTGTTCCTACAAATAAAATATTTTTTCCTTCTTCTGCTTGTTCTTTTATGAAGCTATATGCTTCATCTAATTTTTTTGATGTCTTTTGTAAATCGATGATGTGAATACCATTTCTAGCTTGGAATATATATTCTGCCATTTTTGGATCCCATCTTCTTGTTTGATGTCCAAAGTGAACACCTGCTTCTAGTAATTGTTTCATTGCAACTACTGCCATTTTTAATTCCTCCCTTTTTTGTTTTTTCTTCCACATAGTTCTTCGCTTATTAGGACCTAAAAACAATTTTTAAGCACACCCCTTAAAGCTCTCTTATGTGTGATTAATACGCGAACAATTATATCAAACTTTTTAGTAAATTGCAAGTATTTTACTAATATTTTTTAGTGATTTTTTTAATTCACGTTACAATTCACAGTCTGTAATATAATTTATAAATAAATATATTTTAAATAAGTTCGTAATAAATCAACTGTAACATAGCCAAGTACAAATAAATTTACAAAGCAACATAATCAAGTTTACCCTTTTTTACATATTATTAAATAATAGAGAATTTATTTTATAATTACTAAATATAAATATTCTTCTATATCTTTATTAGAAAGGAGGTTATTTTTGAAAACAATGCATTATAAAAAGATATATTTATCTACTATTTTTATTACTATATTTTTTATTTTTTACTTATGCTTATCTTGTTATGCTTTTGGTCCATCGAGTGATACAATTTATCAAGGTATTGATGTTAGCAATTGGCAAGGGCTTATTAATTACTCTGCTGTTAGAAATTCTGGTATTGAAGTTGTTTATATTAAATCTAGTGAAGGTCAAAGCTATATTGACCCTTATTTTGAAACAAACTATGCAAATGCAAAAGCAAATGGTTTGAAGGTTGGATTTTATCACTATGTAACTGCTAGAAATACACAAGAAGCACAAGCACAAGCAGATTTTTTTGCTCGTGTAGTAAGTCGGAAAGCAAGCTGATTGTAAATTAGCTATGGATTTCGAGAGTTTTGGTAATTTATCTATAGATGAAATTAATAATATTTCAAGTGTTTTTTTAAGTACATTACAAAGTATGACAAATTCTCAACCAATTATCTATAGTGATGCCTTTGCAGCACAAACTGTATTTTCTAGTACCTTAGTTGAGTATCCTTTATGGGTTGCCAACTATGGTGTAAGTGAACCAGAGTCTAATCGGTAAATGGGAAAGTTGGGTTGGATGGCAATTTAGTAGTACTGGAAGAGTTCCAGGTATTTCTGGTAGTGTCGATCGAGACCAGTTTACTGATGGTGTATTTACTTCTTCTAGTCCATTACCTACTTATGATCCACCAAATATACCTGAAAATACTTACATGGTAAATCAAACTGTATATACTGTAAAATCAGGAGATACTTTATCTCAAATTGCTCTAGATTTTGGAACAACTGTTAGTGATATTCTATGTTTAAATCCCTCAATTCAAAACCCTAATTTAATCTTTCCAGGAGAACAAATAACTATAAGAGGATCATATACAACAAAAGAAGGTACTACTAGTGTATATACTGTAAAATCTGGAAATACCCTATGGCGGAATTGCACAACTATACAATACATCTGTTAATGAATTAGCAAGAATGAATAATCTTTCTAATCCAAATTTAATTTTTCCTGGAGAAAGAATTATAATCTACAATGATGATATTTCAACAGGAAGTGGTCAAAATGCCTGTGGTAAAATTTTGTATAGAATAGTTGCAGGTAATACTTTATCTCAAATAGCTAATCAATATAATACTACTGTTCAAGCAATTGCTGAACAAAATGATATTACAAATCCCAATTTAATTTTTGCAGGTGAAATTATAAGAATTCCAAAAGGCACATAAAAAGGCAAAAATAAAATTTAAACCAAACAACATTAAAAAAGTAAAATCAGATAAATTAAAAAAACTTTGCGAAAAAAGCATAATTGCTTATCGTAAAGTTTCTTATTTTATAATATTTTTCCTAAATTATTAAGTCATAATTTTCTAGATTTTTACTATATTATCATTATTTTCTTAAACCTATACTATTTTATGTTATTATCTATTGTCGCTCCTATTATGCCAGCATCATTTCCTAAAGTCGCGGATTTAATGATAATATCTTTTCTATTTATCTTTTTCTTAAGTCTTGGTAAAAGAACATCTTCAAAATATACAAAACTACCGCCTAAACCTATTATTTCTGGCTCAAAAATTTGAATTAAATTTTGTATCCCAATACTTAAATACTTAATAAATTCTTCAATAGTATCTTCAATTAATTGATAATTACTATTTTGGGGGTTATTTTTTCTTATTAATTCTAATAATTCTTCTCCTCTTGTAGTTTCATCTAAACTAAGTACATTTCTTAAATTTGTTTTAAAAGCCTTCATAGATGCATATCTTTCAAAACATCCTTCTTGACCACATGTACAAGGTATTCCGTTTGGTTTTATTATCATATGACCAAATTCATAGCCTAGAGCTTTTCCGCCTTTTAACAGTTTATTTTGTACAAATGCTGCACCTCCAATACCTGTTCCTAATGTTAAAAATATACTATAATCATATCCATGTAAACATCCATATTTTTCTTCTGCAATTGCTGCAGCTTTGGCATCATTTTTAATATAAATTGGTAATTTTATTTTTTCTTGTAATTTTTCTATAAGTGGATAATTTTTTATTTCTAAATTTCCTGATGTAATAATAACACCATCTTTACTTGTTCCTGGAAGTGCAATTCCTATTTCTACTATATCATATTTTTTTGTTAGTTCATTAACATTATTTATTATAAATTCTGTAATTGATTTTTTTATATTTCTTTTTTCTGTTTTTGTTATTCGCATTTGTATCTTATCTTCTATTTTTCCTTTATTGTTTACTACTCCTATTGATATATGACTTCCACCAATATCAATTCCAATTTTTATTTTTTCTTTCATTATTATACTCCATAAGCTGAGAATAAGAAATTTCCCATATATACTTGAACACAAGGTACTAATACAACTAGTACAAAGAAAATTAATACAATACCAACAATTGCATATACAATTTGAGGTAAGGCTTTCATTATTTTTGTCATTATATTATCAATATCTATTTCCATATATTCAACTAATTTTTCAATCATTTCTGTTAAATCAGTTTGCATTCCTATTTGAAGCATTTCTGTTTCCATTGGTTTTGCAAGTCCTGATTTTTCAAATGGCTCTATCCAAGATGAACCTATTAATATGTTATTAATTGATGTTTCAATAATAGATAGCATAACATAATTTTGAATTACATTTTTACTTACTTCTATTGCTTCTTGTATTCTCATTCCATTTTTTAAGTTTAATAACATAGCTTTCATTAATCTTGAAAAATCAATTGCAAAAATTAGCTCTCCAAATATTGGCATTTTATATTTAAAATAATGGAAATTGTATTTTCCTTTTGGTGTATTTATATAAAATAGTATTCCAACTACTACTGCAACTATAAATAAAACTGGTAAGTACCAATATTTAATTGCTGCATTTATAAAGTCTGAAAACCATAAAGTTATTGCTGGTAGTTTTTCATCTGTTCCTAAAGATTCAAATACAGATTGAATAGCAGGTATTGCAAATAATGTACCAACAACTAACATAACCAATAATAATACAAATTGTATAATATTTGGAATTAAAATAGCTTTTAATTTTTTATTTAATGCTGCTGTTTCATCTAAATATTTTACTGCTTGTTCTAAGGAATTAGTTAATGAACCTGATAGTTCTCCAACTTTTATCATATTAATATAAATATAAGGAAAAACATTAGAATAATATTCCATTGTAGTATACATATTTTCTCCAGCTTCAACACCAGCCAAAATATCTTCCAAAATTCCTCTAAACGATACGTTTTCTGTACTTTCAATAATAGTATTTAATGCATGTATATTATTAAAATTTGCTTTTTTAAGTAAGTAAAAATTTTGAGTAAATACTACTATATCTCTTTGTGTTATTTTTTCTGTTTTTGCTAAATATAAATTTATTTTTTCTTTTGTTGATAATGACCTCTTTTTGTCTGTTGAAACTTGTGTCGTATTAACATTTTTTATAAGCTCATGTATATCTGTTATATTTCTTTTTTGATTTTTGGGAGTTCTTTTAGATTTGTAAGCAAGTTGTTCTATAGAAATTGGTACTAAATTATTATTTTTTAAAGCCATTAATAGGTGTTGCTTGCTTGAAGATTCTACTTTATTTTTTACAACTACACCTTTTTGGGTCATTGCCTTATACATATATGTTGGCATTATTTTATCCCTCCATTCTTTTATAATTTATTTTTTTTATCTTTAGTTGCATAATAGTCCTATTTAATGTTTCTATATTTTTTTCTTCTATTTGTGATTTTGCTTGATCTAATGTGATTTTATCATCTACAAATAATTTAGCTAAAGAATTAATTAATCCTATACTTCCTTTTTCTAAATTACTTTGTATAGCATCTTCAATTTCTGAAACACTAAGTTTTTCTTTTCTTATAATTCCCGCAACAACATTGTCTACTACCATAACTTCTGGTATTAAAACAAGTTTTCCATCTGTTCCTTTTAATAATCTTTGTGATATAACAATCTTTAACAATGCTGATAATAAATATTTTATAGTTTCTTGGTCTCTTACTTCATAAAAGTTTATCATTCTATCAATTGTTTCAGCGCAAGATTTTGTGTGTAAAGTTCCAATTACTAAATGTCCTGATTCTGCCATTTCAATTGCAGCTTCCATAGTTACACGATCACGAATTTCTCCAATTATTAGTATATCTCCATCTTCTCTTAGAGAGTTCTTTACTCCATCACCAAATGTTAAACTATCTTTTCCTTTTCCTATTTCTTTTTGAACTATTAAAGATTTTTTTGAATGATGTTTATATTCTACAGGGTTTTCTAAAGTTATAATCTTCTTGTTTTGATTTTCATTTATATGATTTATTAAAGCATTTAAAGTAGTTGTTTTACCAGAGTTTGTCTTTCCAGTAACTAGAATTAATCCTTGTGGTTGATATGTCATTCTTCTTACAATGTCAGGTACACCTAAAGACTCAAATGATGGTAACTCGTTTTTTATTAATCTTAATGTAAAAACTGGAATATCATCTGATAAAGAAATATTTACTCTTAGTCGTATATCTTTATATTCATAGGACATATCTAATCTTCTATTTGTATTAAATAACTCATCTAAGTCAACATTCCCTTTTACCAAATAATCATAAATCTCGTTCATATCTTCTGTTGTTAACTCTTTACTTCCTTCTACTGGTACAAGGTCTCTTGCAATTCGAAGCATTGGTTTATTTTCACATATTAAGTGAACATCTGAAGCATCTAACCTCATTGCTTCATCTAATATTTTATCTAGATTCATAATAGTTTTCCTCCTTTGTGGTTTAATAAATTAGTAATTTTTTATTTAGTTCTTCTAATGTTGTATGTCCTTGTATTACCTTTCTAATACCATCTACCACTAATGGTTTATAGTTTTGCTTTAATGCTTCATTTCTTATTTCTATGCTTGATAATCCATTCATAATTTGTGTTTTTATTTCATCTGTTACATTTAATATTTCAAAAATTCCGATTCTTTCATAATATCCCGTATTATTACAGTGTTTACATCCTACAGCATCATATGTTTTTCCACTTAAATCAAATTTTTGATTATATTTTTTTCCTATATTTTCTATAATTTTCTTTTCTTCTTCATTAAATTCTCTTTCTCTTTTACATTCTGGACAAATTCTTCTTACTAATCTTTCAGAAATAACTGTTGCTAATGTGCTTGCGATATCATAATCTGATAAGCCTAATTTTCTTAGCCTTGTTATAACTTCTATACTGTCTATTGTGTGAATAGTAGATAAAACATAATGTCCTGTTTGTCCAGCTTGTATTGCAATTTCTCCTGTTTCTTTGTCTCTTATTTCTCCAACTAATATAATATCTGGATCTTGTCTTAAAACAGTTCTTAATGAACCAGAAAAAGATGACCTATTATCTATTTCTATTTGATTTAATCCTTTTATTCTTATTTCTACAGGGTCTTCAATTGTTGTTATATTTATTTCTGGTCTGTTTAAATAATCTATTATACTATATAAACTTGTAGTTTTACCTTCTCCAGTAGGTGCTGCTAAAATAGTAATGCTATTTTTCTTATTTATACTTCTTTTTAATTCTTCTTCCGTTCCAGGAAACCCTAATTCAAATATGTTTCTAATATTTGAGTCCTTTTTAAGTAATCTCAAAACAAATTTTTCTCCATATACATTTGGTTGAGAAGATACACGAATATTGTAATTATCATAAAGCAAAATTCTTCCATCTTGTGATTCTTGCTTTTCCTGATGCATATTAGATATTGCTTTTAATCTTCCTATAATTTGACTTTGTTTTTCTTTTTCAATATTTGCTGCTGTAAATAGCTCTCCATCTATTCTATAACGAATTCGTACTTCATTTTGCATTGGCTCTATATGGATATCACTTGCTCTTCTATCTATTCCAGTTTTTATTATGCTATCTACTAGTCCTGTAATTGTATTATTTACTCCTGTTTCTTCTAACTTGTTTGTTGCTGTTCCCTCTAATGATTTCAAAATTCTATCAATATCACTTTCAAAAGTAATATAACTTTCCATTACTAGGCCTTTATTTAATAATAATAATCTAATAGTATCCATAGAATTTTTGTTATTTGTATTTGCAAAACATACTTTAATTTTTCCATTATTTACTTCAAATGGAATTGCTTTGTGTTTTTTTGCAATGTCTAATGATATATAATCAGTTAAATTAATTTTAATTGTATTATAATCTAGGAAAATACCTTTAAATCCAAGAATATCTCCTATTGCTTCAATTAATGTATATGGATCACACACATTTAAAATATATAAGATTTCTCCTATTTTTTTATTCCTATGATTAGATTGATATTGTATTGCATCTTCTATATCTTGCTGAGTTACAATTCCTCTTTTAACCAATTCAACCCCTAATGGTTGTCTTTTTTTAATATCCATAAAAATTTTTCCTTTCTTCTGTACTATAGTTTATTATACTACTTTATTTTCTTGTTTTGGTTACTTTTTTTAAATTACATAAATTTACTAATTTCTAAGTGTATAAGTTGTTGTCCTTTGTTGGTTATCTGCTTCAAGTTTTACAGTTATTATTGTTTTTCCTTCTTCTATTTTTTCTTCAAAAGTACAATTACTAATATCTTTGCATATTTTTATTTTATTTTTATATATTGCTTTATTTGCAGGTACATAAGTATATTGAACATTATTACTAAATATTATATAACTTTGTCCATTATCTGTGCTACATTCTTTTACATTTAAATTACTATGGTTTACTTCATCTGCAAAATAGCTATTAAACGTTGCAAATTCTGTAAGTGGATTTATATCCACACTAATATCTTTTACATTTTTATAAAAGAAACCTGTTATTGTTGCAACTATTCCAATTACAATTGCAAATGCAATTACATAAACTGTAAGTGATAGAATTGTTATACCTTTTTGAGATTTCATTTTTTATTCTCCTTTTGCTAATATAGTTGATAATTCTAAAGCTTGCTCTTCTCCTTGAAAAATATACTTAATAGTTACTGTTATCTCTTTTACTTTGTTTTTTTGTTTAGTTTCATTTCCCGCTATATCTGTATAATCTAATATAGAAATTGTTTTTGAATATCCTTCTTTATCAGTTTCTTGATTTTTTAAATCTTTACCGGTGTCATCTTTTGTTGTGTTTTTATCCATTTCTTCATAAACCTCAAATCCTTTAGCCTTTATTTTTTCTATTTCATCAATTGCAATATATATTGCCTCAGATTTTTTTTCTAATTCACTTATTGAACTATTTAATCTATAAATTAATACAGCAATTAATGAAGCAAATATTGTAATTACAATAACAGATATCGCAATATCTATACCTGTAAATCCCTTTTGGCTACGAATTGTCATATATATAATCATTCCTTCCTACGAAAAAAATTATGCCCATTTTTAAAATTTAAAACAACTATATCCTAAAATTAACATTAGTATTAAAATGTTAGATACTCCTATATAAAATCCAATTGATATTTTTTGTGAAATTTGTTTATCTGTTTGTCTATTTCTATTTTTAAAGTTTTTTAATTTGTATAGTAAAAGATAAATTCCAATTGAAAGAAGTGTTAATATAATCGCATTTGCAGTAATATATTCTCCTGTAAATACAATCATTGTGATTAAGCTTAATAATATTCCATTTACATATGTGCTTTTTGCATATTTTCTTAATGTTACTGTATCAAAAATTAAAACGATTATGTATAAAATTAGATATATACCATATCTATAAATATTAGATTGTCCTACTATACATAGATATAGCATATATAAAATAGATATTGCTATACCATAAATATTTACTTCTTTATTTATTTGTCTATTTTCTTTATCTATTCCACAAAGCAAGATAATAAATGTTAAATAAAGTACCATAAAGCTATATTCTATGATTTTTATAATATCAATAGATGTAATACTTAATTTCATAAAATAAGCAATGGTTGTAAAAACAATTCCTGAAAGTATCTCCAATATTAAATATCTTGGTCTTATTTTTTCTTTACAATATCTACATTTTCCTCTTAAAAACATATAACTAAAAATAGGAAACAAATCAAATAAACCTAATTTATGGTTACAATTAGGGCAATAAGAATGTGTATATAAAATATCTTGTCCTTTTGGTATTCTATATACTGCTAAAGTATAGAAACTTCCAAATAATGTACCTATTATAAATATTATTATATAAAAAAATATTTCCATTGCTTGTTTCCTTTTTAAAATTTTAGCCATACACACTTAGTGTGCGTATGGCTAAATTTTATTTTTTTGTATTTGGATACTAGTCACCACTACTGCTACTTTTTGTTAATATGTCAGGTGAAGTTGTAATTTTTCCTTCAGGAGTTATTACCCATTCATACTTAGTACCCTTATATGTGTAAGTTACTTTAACATTTTCAGTATCAGGTGCTGTTTCTAATGCAGTATCAGTTAAAAGTTTACTATTATTTTGTTTTATAGCAGTTTTTAAGTTTTCTTGATTTACCACTGCAGAAACTCCATTGCTATCTACCTCTGTGTTATTAAATGTTGGATCCATTTTATTTGCTAATATTTCATCTAAACCTAATCTAATAGCTTCATCAACTTCTGCTATTGCACGTTTTGTACTAGCTGTATCTGCTTTTGTTAAAATACCATTTTCTCCTGTTAACATAGCGATTGAAACACCTGCTAAAATTAATAGAACGATTATTGTAATAACTAAAGCAATTAAAGTAATACCTTTTTGATTTTTCATTTGTTTTCCCCCCTTTTCTTTAGAACTTATATTTTTTATATTGTTTTATATTGATATTTCTACCAATATAACGTTAATAACTAATAATTATTTTGTTCCCTTATCTTGAAAATATTTTCCTCCTGATGTTGTGGTCTCTTGGCTGTTACTTGAACTTTGGCTATCTGTATTGCTACTACCTGTTGATTTTGTTCCACCAGAAGTTTGGGTTGAACTAGTAGATCCACTTTCTGTAGAACTACTTGTTTCATAAGATGAAAATGGATTTGCTTTTCCTGGATTGTAGTCGTGTATTTTAGTATAATTTGTTAGATCATCTGAATTTATTTCATATGTCATTACTATTTCGCCTTCATCTAAAGATCTTGTGTCTAGCAATTGCTTTTCAACTTCTTCTGGTGTTATATAAGCAACCTCATTTGGTATTGTCTTTGATATTGGAACATATTTATATAATAAAACTCCAAGTATTAATATTATGGCTAAACATAACAATAATATAATAATTATTTCTTTTAAAATATCTTTTGTCATTATACTCTCCTTTTTTATTTGTAACTTTTTAGTTACTTGTATTGGATGTATTTGAATTTGTGTTTGTATTATTTGTGCTATTTGTAGTATTTGTACTATTTGTGTTTTTATTTGTTGTATCATTATTAGAAGATGAATTTGCTGATACACTTGACATTTCTTTTATATAAATATCTTTGCATACAAATGTTGCCTGTAAGTTTGATCCTGATGGCAACATTTTAAATTCTTCTATTTTAAAGCCTAATGAAGTGTCATTTTCTATTGATGAAATAAAATCTGTAATACATATATAGCTTCCTGTTACTGTGAATTTTAGGTTGTATAAATCTTGAATACCGCTTCCTGATCTTACCACTTCCATTCCCATAACTACGCCTTCACTTTTTGCATGATTTCCTAATTTTACCCATAAAGCTTCTATTTCATATTTTTCAATTTGGGCTGTTATTTGAGTTCCATCTTCTCCATTAACAGTAACCATATCTTCATAAGATTTTTTTTCTTCTTCTAATTTTTTTGCATTTGTGTTTACATCACTTACAGCTTGCTTATAATCTTTTTCTGCTAATTTTGCTGCTTGCTGTATAGTTGAATCTAACTTGCTATTTTTTTCTTCCAGTCCTTTTATTCCTAGTATATCAATTTTTCCTATGTGAATTCCTTGGACTATTAAAAAAATAGAAAGTATTAATAATAATGCTATTAAAATAGATATTAAAAGTTTTTTCATGGTAAATCTCCTTCTATTGTAACGGTAACAGCACTACTGTCTTTTTGTCCTGATGTTGAAATTACATTTGTTAAAATAACATCAGATTTAATTTTAGCTTTCAAATATCCCAATTGTTCATATTTATTAGATTGTGCCTTAATTACAATGTGACTTCCACTTGTATTTTCAATAGATGTTAATTGAACATTTGCTGGCACAATAGACATTATTTGGTTTAATAAATTTGGAATTACATTTCTTGTTTTATTTCTATCAGCAATTTTTTCATTTGCTTCTTCTAAATTTTTAATAAGAGTCGTATATTCATTAGTTCTTGTTTGTAATTTTTGACTATCTTGATTAGCTAATGATATTTGTTCATTTGTTTTGGTAATAGACTCTTCTGCTTGTTTTTGTTTTTTGTTGATTTGAGAGTTTAATAATAATGAAAATAAACTATATACTATTACTAATATTAATAATCCTGATGCAATTCTTAATAAAATTTTTTCTTTATTATCTAATTTTTGGTTTAAATCCCATGTAAAAAGCCCACCTGCATTTTTGCCATCTTTTTTTGAACCTACCTCTATTTTCAACCAATTTGAAATTTGATCAGAAAAAGCTTGCTTTTTAAAGTTCATTCCAGATATTCCTTCTCCTAATCCCATAAGAGCGATTGAAATAGCAGAGTTTACTTCAATGTAATCTTTTACGCTAATATCTCTCGTTGAAGCTATAAAATATGGTTTTAAAATTTCACAAGTTGTATCAGGTAAATATTCTTGAAAATATAAATCAACATTGTTTACTAAAGCTCCTGTACCTGTAATATAAACTTTATCTATTTTTTTTGCAGTAGAATTAATTATTTTTTGTACCTTGCCTACTATGCTAAAAAGTGTAGGCATTATATCTTCTAAATAACTTGTTTCCTCTTCTTGTAAGTACTTTCCTTCTGATGTGTATATTGTTGTGTTTTTGCATATTTCATAAGATTTTAAGTATGAATTTTCTTTTAAGTTTATTTTTGATAAGATATCTTCACTACCTTCTTCAAATATATCTATATTAAAAATATTTCCATCAATAATTGTCGTAATGGTTGTTTTGTCTTCAATATTAACTATAACACTATTCTCGTTTTTCTCTATTTTAATCAAATTTGGGATTGACATAGATATAGGTGAAATATTTGTTAATTTGTACCCTTCTAATGTTTTTGTTCTTTTGTTTAATTCAATCTTATTTTCTGCAATATGAATTATTTTAATTTTCTCTTTTTCTAATTCATCATCTACAACTGCATATCTTGTTTCAAAAACATTTGGGTTATAATCTTTATCATTGCAGTAAGAATCAAACTCTGTTTTAATTGCTTTTTGTAAATCATTTTTTGTAAGTAGAGCAAACATATCAAAATAATTATACATTTCTTCAGATAGGTTTATACTAATTGGTGTCTTTTGACTATATGTCTCTTCAATTATTTGAGAAACTGCATCATTTATTTGGTCACAAAATTTTATTCCAAATGATTCTACTTTAATGTTATCATGGTCTTTTGAGACTTTTGCATATTTAATTAAATTTTCTTCAATATAAAGTCCTAAACAGCTTGACATGATATTCTCCTTTGTTCAAATCTATTTTTATTTTTTGCATCTAGTGGTGCAAAAATACTTGTCTATTTTTTACATTTTTCTATTTTTTTCTTCGCATAATATTTTAAAATCCACTTATATTTTATATTTATCTGCAAAAAAGTCAATATTTTTAACACAACCGTAATATAAATGTAATGTTTTTGTAATATATTACTTTTTTCCTGATTTTTCCAATTTACATATAAAAAATCCATCTGTTTTTTCATTTTGATATACTTGTATAAATTTTTTATCAATTAAATACTTTTCGAAAAAATTTATCCCACTTTTTGTATTATTGGGTATAGAAATTTTTTGTATTGAAAAATCCTTATTTTCTTTTAAAAATTTTTCTATTAAATTTTGATTTTCTTCTTTTAAAATACTACAAGTTGAATATACAATTTCTCCTCCATCTTTTAAATATTTACAACAGTTTTCTAAAATTTTATATTGTGTGTGTACTATATTTTTTATATCAATTTCTTTTTTTTGCCATTTAATATCTGGCTTTCTCTTTAGTACCCCTAAACCTAGGCAAGGAACATCTAATAAAATTTTATCAAATTGCTTTACATATTTATTTTTAAATTTCGTTGCATCTTCAACTTTTGTATTTATTATTGTAATTCCTAACCTTTTGGCTGATTTTTCTACTAATTTTGTTCTGTGTTCATAAATATCCCAAGCTTCTATTTCGCCATCATTTTCCACAATTTCTCCTATATATGTGGATTTTCCACCAGGTGCACTACATGCATCTAATATTTTTTGGTGAGATTTAGGATTTAATATAATAGGAACTAATCCAGCTGCTTCATCTTGAACTGTAAATAATCCTTGTTTAAATTCTTTTATTTGTTCTATATTTTTCACCTTATTTAAAATATAAAAATCTTCTAATATTCCATTTTCTACTTCTACTCCTTTTGATTCTAATTTTTCCTTTAATTTTTTTGAACTAGTCCTCAATTTATTTACCCTTATTGATAACTTTGGTCTTTCATTAGAAAACTTGCATATTTCTTCAATTTTATCAATTGATAAACCATCTTTTTCTAAGTTATTTATAATCCATATTGGCATAGAAGTTGTTTTTGAAATTTTTTCTTTTACATCTTGTATTTGAAAAAGTTCTTCATAGTCTTTTTTATTTACCTTTCTTAAGATTGCATTAGCAAAACCAGCACTAGTCTTATGTCCATACCTTTTTGCTAAATTAACTCCTTCATTTACTGCAGCCGATTTTGGTATTTTATCTAAAAATATAATTTGATAAATTGACATTCTAAGTATATTTAAAATCCAAATTGATATCTTCTTTTTAGGAATTTTAGAATATTTTTGTATTATTTCATCTAATGTTAATCTCCACGTTGTTACACCATATACAATTTCTGAAATTAATCCTATATCTTTTTCATTTAAATCGTTTCTATTTTTATTTAATATATCATCTAATGCAATATTAGAATACGCTTCTTCATTTTCAATTTTATATAATACCCTTAAAGCTATTTCTCTTGCTTTATCTATCATACTTACCTCCAAAAAAACATGATTTTTTAATATGAAATTTAAAAGTTTTTTTCGATTATATAATTTTTTTATTTTATTTTCTACTATTTTTTGTATAATTTTTCTAAATTTAGGAAAGGATACTTATAAAAGTTCATTTGGAGGTTTTATATGGATATTAAAAAACATTTAATTATAACTGGAAGCTCTACAGTTTCATGGAAAGATGCAATTGTAAAAACAATTAGTGAAGCATCTAAAACTATTGATTATTTATCAGATGTTAAAATTATAAATCAAAGAGCAACTATTGATGGAGATAAAATTTCTGAGTATTTTGTTGAATTAGATTTAAGTTTTACTATCGATTTAGATCGTAAAGAAGGATAGGAGGTTAGATTATGAATCCTTTAGAAACAAAACAAACTTATCAAAACTATGTAGACAAAAAATCTCCAAACTCACCAATTTTTAAAAATTGCTTTAATGCATTTTGGGTTGGAGGTTTGATTTGTACAATAGGACAAGTTATTCTTAATATATGTAAAGAACGCGGATTTGATACCCAAACTTCTGGTACAATTGTTTCCATTTTATTAATTGGATTTTCAGCTTTCTTAACTGGCTTAAATTTATTTAATAAAATAGGAAAATTCGCAGGAGCTGGTTCTTTAATTCCAATTACAGGTTTTGCAAACTCAATTGTTTCTCCAGCCATGGAATACAAATCAGAAGGATATGTAATGGGAGTTGGTGGAAAAATGTTTACAGTAGCAGGTCCTGTTCTTGTATTCGGAATTTCTGCTTCTATTTTAGTAGGAATTGTTTATTTAATATTTAATACACAAAGTATAACTTTAGTTTAGGAGATGATTTTTTGGAAAAATTAGGAAAGCAAACCATTAAGTTTAATACTCCTCCAACCATTTTGGAATGTAGCAGTATTGTTGGTCCTAAAGAAGCCCAAGGTCCTTTAGCAAAGTATTTTGATCAAACTTTAGATGATGAATTTTGGGGAGAAAAAACTTGGGAAAAAGCTGAAAGCAAAATAATAAAAGAAACTGTAAATACAGTTATATCAAAATCTGGTATTGCAAGTAATCAAATAGATTGTATGTTTGCACGGTGATTTGTTAAATCAATGTATTTCTTCAAGTTTTGGATTACGAGAAGAAAACATTCCATTTTTTGGAGTTTTTGGTGCATGCTCTACTTTTGTGGAATCTATGAGTTTAGGAGCAATAGCTGTTGAAGGTTTTGCAAACTATGTTTTATGTGCAACTTCTAGCCATTTTTGTAGTGCTGAAAAACAATTTAGATTTCCTTTAGAATTAGGAAATCAGAGGCCACCATCAAGTCAATGGACTGTTACAGGTTCAGGAGCATCTATTTTATCTAAAAATGGTGATGGTCCTTATATTACACATATTACTCCTCGGAAAAATAGTAGATATGGGAATAAAAGATGCTAATAATATGGGAGCTGCAATGGCACCAGCATTTGCAGATACTTTAATTACTCATTTTCTAGATACTGGTAGAAATCCAAGTTATTATGATGCTATTATTAGTGGTGACTTAGGTCACATTGGTAAAGATATTGCAATAGATATTGTCAAATCTCAAGGATATAATATTAAGTCAAATTATAATGATTGTGGAGTTTTAATTTTTGATAAAAATGCTCAAGATACACATTCAGGTGGTAGTGGTTGTGCGTGTTGCGGAAGTGTATTTTCTGGTTACTTTTTTAAACAATTAAAAGAAAAAAAATTAAAAAAGATATTGCTTATTGCAACAGGAGCTCTAATGAACTCCACTAGTTCACAACAAGGAGAATCTATACCTGGTATTGCACATGCTATAAGTATTGAAATATAATTTGCTTATCACATAATTTTTAATTAGAATTACAATATTTTCATATGTATAATAATTAGAATTACAATTTTTTTAATAAATGCTATAAAACAAAACGAAAGGATGTGAATATGTATGGATATTGACTGGTCTAATGTTTTTAATTGGATGATGTTACTTAAATGTTTTGTAACAGGTGGAATTCTGTGTATTATTGGTCAAATTTTAATAGATAAAACAAAACTTACTCCTGCTCGTATTTTAGTTATATTTGTTACTACTGGAGCAATATTGGGTGGTTTAGGAATATATCAATATTTAGTAGACTTTGCAGGTGCTGGTGCAACAGTTCCTCTTACTGGATTTGGATATAATTTAGCAAAAGGCGCTATTGAGGCAGTTGAACAAAACGGATTAATTGGTGCTTTTACTGGTGGTGTAAAAGCTGCTGCAGGTGGTATAGCTGCTGCTGTATTTTTTGGATATTTAGCATCTCTTATTTCTAAGCCAAAAATGAAAAAACAATAAAAAAATCGCTATATAGGTTATTCCTAATAGCGTTTTTTATTTATATGTTTTATATTATGCTTTTTTTGCTATTTCAACAATTTCAGTAAATGCTTTTGGATCTGATATAGCAATTTCTGCTAGCATTTTTCTATTAATTGCAACATTTGCTTTTTTTAGACCTGCAATCATTTTGCTATATGTAGTTCCATTTATTCTTGCAGCTGCATTAATTCTTGCTATCCATAATTTTCTAAAATTACTTTTTTTATCTTTTCTTCCTACATAACTATATGCTAAAGACTTCATAACCGCTTGATTTGCAGTTCTATATCTATAACTTTTTGCTCCATAATATCCCTTTGCTTGTTTTAATATTTTTTTATGTCTTGCTCTTGTTGTTCTTGCTGTTTTTACTCTTGCCATTTATTATTCACCTTCCTTTTAATTTACCTTAACACTATTAATTACCATATGGTAATAATTTTTTAATTGTATTTTTGCAGCTTTTATCTGCATAACCGTTTTGAATTTTCCCTGACTTTTTTTGTCTCTTTGTTTTATTAGCTAATAAATGTCTTCTGTTTGATTTTGTTCTTTTTACTTTTCCTGTAGCTGTTAAAGAGTATCTTTTTTTAGCAGCTTTATTTGTTTTTAATTTTGCCATGATTTTTAAACTCCTTTCGTTTTTATAAATCTTATATTAACAGAATTATTTTTCTGTTTTTTTAGCTAGAATTGTAAACATATTTCTACCTTCTAATTTAGGTTTCTTTTCAACTATAGCCACATCTTCTAAATTTTCTATAAATTTATTTAGAACGATTTCTCCTGATTTTGTATTGTTTACTTCTCTCCCCCTAAATCTAACAGTAATTTTAACTTTGTTTCCATCTGTTAAAAATTTTCTTGCATTTTTAGATTTGAAACCAAAGTCATGTTCTTCAATATTTGGAGTAACTCTTAATTCTTTTATTTCTAAAACCTTTTGTTTTTTCTTAGCTTCTTTTTCTTTTTTTGCTTGCTCAAATTTATATTTTCCATAGTTCATTATTTTGCAAACAACCGGATTTGTATTTGGTGCAACTAATACTAAATCTAGATTTTTCTCTTCTGCTCTTGTTAATGCATCTTGCAAAGAAATAACACCTAGCTTTTCTCCGTTTTCTCCAATTAATTGAACTTCTTTTGCTCTAATTTGTCTGTTAATTGGTAATTCTTGTTTTATAAAAAACACCTCCAATAAAAAAATTTGACTTTTGTTACAAGCCAAATCTAAAATAAAACTAGCAAAACATATGCTAAAATTATTTAATTTCTAACCTTTTTCCTTGCTTGGATTAGGTGAGAAGTCTAACTTCTACTTGTAACGTATTATATTTTAGCATATGTTTTACTAGTTTGTCAAGTATTTTTTCACATTTGTATGTTACAAATACTTTTCTAGTTATAAAATTTGTAGAATGTTTTATGAAACTATACTATAAATAACTACTCCTACAGATTGAATTACAAAAATATTTAAAATATTAGAAGTAAAAAGATTGTTTGTTGCTTCAACTACTCCTAAAATAGCTTCATCTTTTTTATTTTTATAATTTTTTTGTGATTCAAAGAAAGTAATTAATTCAGGAATACTTGTAATAAAGCCAAGTATTATACCTATAATAGATTGTGCAATTCCAAATTGATTGCAAAGTTTTTCTAATGTATTTCCAAGTAATTCACTAGTAATAAACAACAAAATTCCTGTAATTAAGAGATATAATCCATATTTTATTGTCTTTCTTTTATTGTTTTTCTCCCACCTTTGTTCTTTTTTTATCCCTTTTTCTAGTATATTATCTTCATTTCTTAAATATAATTTATGAACATTTGAATTTAAATATATAAAAAGAGCATATAAAATAATAAATATCGGGATAATTCCCAGATTTATTTCTATATTGAAGAATATCAAAAGTATTGGCAAGGCAATTGTAATAAAAATTAAAAACAAATCTATCTTTATTGCTTTGTTAGTTAAAATTTTTTGATTTTTATTTAAAAATACTGTCCAAATGTATTGTATAAAATTTATAATATTTGAGCTAAGTACATTAGCAATACTGGCAGATATCAAGCCACTAAAACTGGATACTGAAATTGTTAAAAGTTCTGGCATAGATGTGGCATATCCAGCTATATTGCCTATAGTCTTTGGCTTTAAATTTATATTTTCTGCTAATTTTCTTAATGTAGTTACTAAAATATATTTTGAAATTAAAACAATTACACCTGAATATATAATAAATTTTACAAATTCAACTATTATGTTTCTTCACCATCCTATCTTAATAATTTTTATAATTTGAATATATTTTATATTTTAATTTTTTATTTTATTTTTTTAGTTTTTTATTTTTTATTGTTGTAATACTTCTTTTACATTTAGAATAATTATCATCAAATAAAAGTTTAATTATATGTAACTTTTTTTATTTTACCCAGTTTTATTGCCATTTATTAGAAAATAAGCTATAATAATAACATATTTAATAAAAATGTATTCAATTCTTACTATTTGGACATTATTGCTTCAATTTATACATTAGAAAGGAAGGATAATAAATTATGAATGAAGTTAAAATATCAAGAGTATATCGTCATTTTAAGGGTAATTATTATTTTGTAGAAAATATTGCTTATGATTCCGAAACTCAAGAAAGAATGGTTGTCTATAAACCTTTATATGAAAGAGAAGATGGTAAAAAAATTTGGGTACGACCTGAGAAAATGTTTTTAGAACAAATACCAGAAAGACCAGACAATATAACAGGACAAAAATTTAGATTTGAATTGGTAGATGATATTGAAAAAAATTATATAAAATAAAAAGATTTGTTAATTTTTAATATAATGAAATGCTCTTACTTTATTATATTGATTAAAAATTTATAAGGAGGTATATTTATGATAGATATTAAATTTTTAAGAGAAAATCCAGATTTAGTAAAAGAAAATATAAAGAAAAAATTTCAAGATCATAAACTTGCATTAGTTGATGAAGTTATTGAATTAGATGTAAAAAATAGAGAAGTAAAATTAAATGGAGATAATTTAAGATCTAAGAGAAAAGCTTTAAGTAGTCAAATTGGTGAGCTTATGAAGTCTGGAAAAAAAGAAGAAGCTGAAAAAGTAAAAACACAAGTAAACGAGATTAATAGTGAATTAGAAGAAAATGAAAAATTAGAAACTCAATATGCAGAAGAAATAAAGTCAAGAATGATGAAAATCCCAAATATTATGCATGATTCTGTACCTATCGGAAAAGATGATAGTGAAAATATAGAAATTCAAAAATTTGGAGAGCCAATTGTTCCTGACTATGAAATTCCATTTCATGGAGAAATTTTAGAAAATCTAGGTGGTCTTGATTTAGATAGTGCAAGGAGAGTAGCTGGAAACGGATTTTATTATTTAATGGGAAATGTTGCAAGACTTCATTCTGCTGTGCTTACATATGCTAGAGATTTTATGATTAATAAAGGGTTTACTTATTGCATACCTCCTTATATGATTAGAAGTGATGTTGTAACAGGTGTTATGAGTTTTGAAGAAATGGATGCTATGATGTATAAAATTGAAGGTGAAGATTTGTATTTAATTGGTACTTCTGAACACTCTATGATTGGAAAATTTAAAGATCAAATTCTAAAAAAAGAAAATATGCCATATACTATGACTTCTTATTCTCCTTGTTTTAGGAAAGAAAAAGGTGCTCACGGAATTGAAGAACGCCGGAGTTTATAGAATTCATCAATTTGAAAAACAAGAGATGATTGTAATTTGTGAGCCAGAAGATAGCTGGAATTGGTATGATAAAATGTGGTCATATACTGTTGAATTTTTTAGAAGTATGAACATCCCAGTTAGAACTTTAGAGTGCTGTAGTGGTGATTTAGCTGATTTAAAAGCCAAATCTTGCGATGTAGAAGCTTGGTCTCCAAGAAGAAAGGATTATTTCGAAGTAGGAAGTTGTTCTAATTTAACAGATGCACAGGCTCGTAGGCTTGGTATTAGAATTAAAGGCGAAAATGGAAATTATTATGCTCACACATTAAATAATACAGTTGTTGCTCCACCTAGAATGTTAATTTCTATAATGGAAAATAATTATCAACCTGATGGTAGTGTTATTGTTCCTGAAGTTTTAAGACCATATATGGGCGGATTAGAAAAAATTGAATGTTAAATTCCAAATAAAGTATGCATAAGTTGCAAAGACTTTTACATACTTTATTTTATTGAAAATTTTTGTTTTATATGATAGAATTATACATATTAAAAAATATATATTAGAATATATAAATTATACTAAAAGGAGAAATTTAATGTTAATTAAGAATCCAAAATTTGAAATTTCAGCAGTAAGCCCAAAACAATATCCTAAAAATAATTTACCAGAAATTGTTTTAGTTGGTAAATCAAATGTTGGAAAATCAAGTTTTATAAACACAATGATTAATAGAAAAAAATTAGCTAGAACTAGTAGCGAGCCAGGTAAAACAAGGCAAATTAATTTTTATAATATAGATGAAACATTCTATTTTGTTGACTTACCTGGTTATGGATATAGCAAAATGTCAAAAAAAGAACAACAACAAGTTGGTAAATTTATTGAAGAATATTTATTTAACCGAAAAGAAATTACATTAATTATTTTCTTGTTAGATATTAGACATAGTCCTACTGCAAATGATAAATTAATGTATAATTATGTTATTTCTTCTGGTTTGCCCTTTATAATTTTAGCAAATAAAGCTGATAAAATTGCTATTACAAAAGTAGAAAATTCTGTATTAGAATTACAAAAACAAATTAATCCTATAGGGGATATTGTAACTCTTCCATTTTCATCAGAAAGAAAAATTTATCAAGATGAGGTCTGGAAATTAATAGAGCAATATATTTAAAACATCAAAATAAGACACAAAGGCATCTATGTGAGAAAAAATCGTATCATATTGTCGAAAAATAAAAATATACAAAATATGATAAGTTAATCAGGATTTTCTCTCCATTCCCTTTGTGTCTCTTTGTTTTATTTAATTATCTATTAACAACAACATTTACTTTTATTTCTTTTTTCTTTTTTCTTATTACAAAATAATAGTATAATTGATAATATAAGCAATAGACCTAAAATAACTGCTAATACAATTACTGCTGCTAATGCACCTAATATTGCTGTTGATATAGCTGCTCCAATTAATAATCCGATTACAAGAGTAAATGATGCTAATAAGATAATTGTTACAATACCTAAACAATTTCTTTTTCTTGGGCATTTTTCTTGTTTGTTATCATAGCAATAAATAGTTTCTTGTGGCTCCATAGTAAAGTCACCTCCCACAATAGTACCTTGTTTGATACTATATTATATTATATGTCGATTTTTGTATTTTGTGATTAAGTTTGTCTAAAAGAAACTTCTTGATTTATAAAAAAGAAAGCAGTTTATTCTGCTTTCTTTTCTAACTTTGTAATTACTTTCATGGCTTTTTCCCTTGGTAAAGTTATTATATGCTCACATCCTTTGCACTTTAGCTTAAAATCAACTCCAATTCTTGTAATTTCCCATAACTTACTACCACATGGATGTTGTTTTTTTGTTCTTACAATATCTCCTATTGCATATTTCATTAAATATTATTCCTTTCTATTTTGCTTTTTCAAATCTTTTTTTAATAGAATCTTTACCTAATACTTGCATAATTTCATACATATCTGGTGTATTTGTTCTAGAAGTTAATGCCACTCTTAGAACTGTACTTACATCTCCAACATGTGCTTTATATTTTTCTGGATTTTCTTTAAATTCTTTTACTTCTTTTGCATATCCTAATTCTTGTGCAAGTTCCTTTATTTTATCAAACCATGTTTGTTTATCATCTGCTTCATTATAATATTTTTCTATATATATATCTAATATTTTATCAATATCTCCTTTTTGATTAATTACTTGATATGGATATTTATGTTCTTTTTCTAAAAATATTTCATCATACATATAATCTATATTTTCTTTTACTTCTGACCATTTAGATATATCTTTTCTTGGTTTTTTGTTTCCTCTTTCAATTCCTAATACTTTTAAAGAATATTCTTTATTACTTAATAGTTTTTGTAATTCTTCATCGTATTTTATTGCCCATTTTAGAGCTTCTTCGTAAACTTCTTTTGCTGTTAACTTAGAAATAACAGTTTTACTTACATCTAATAATTTTATCATATCAAATAAAGCTCCACTTACTCCCATTTTATTTAATTGCAATTCAAATTCAGATACATCTTTATCAGGATTTGCTCTTCTCCAATTTTCAAATGATGAATTTGCTATATTTAATAAATATTCTTTTACCGCTTTTTCTGGAATTCCCTCTTCTTCATAATAACTTACAGCTGCCTCTGGATCTTTTCTCTTGCTTAATTTTCTTTTATTTCCATTATCATTTTTCATAATTGGTGCAATATGTGCATATTTAGGTGCTTTAAATCCTAACTCATAAAATAATTGCAAATGCAAAGGTACAGAAGATAGCCACTCATCACCACGAATCACATGAGTTGTACCCATTAAGTGATCATCTACTATATGTGCAAAATGGTATGTAGGAAGTCCATCAGCTTTAATAATAACGATATCTTGGTCATTTTCTGGAAATTCAACATTACCTTTTATTATGTCTTTATGTTTTATTTTTTTATCTTCTCTCCCTGGTGATTTAAATCTTATAATATAATTTTTACCTTGTTTTATTTTTTCTGCCATTTCTTCTACTGTATTATTTCTACATTTTGCCCATACTCCATAATATCCTGGTCTTATTTTTGCCTCTTCTTGTTTTTTTCTTATTTCTTCACCCTCTTCTGTTGTACAAAAACAAGGATAGGCTTTTCCTTGTTCAATTAAATATTTTGCATAAGCTTGATATATTTCTTTTCTTTTAGATTGTTTATATGGTCCATAGTTACCAACTTCCTCAGAATCAGAAATAAGTCCTTCATCTGGTTTAAGCCCAAATTCATTTAAAGCAGTAATAATCTTAGATGTACCTTCTTCAATTTCTCTCTTTTGGTCTGTATCTTCTATTCTTACAAAAAATACCCCTTCAGTTTGTTCTGCCATTTTTTTTGCAATAAGTCCTTGATATAATCCTCCTATATGCATAACACCAGTTGGGCTTGGAGCATATCTTGTAACAATTGCTCCTTCTTTTAGATTCCTTTTTGGATATTTTTCTTCATAATATGATATTTCTTTTGCATCAGGAAATATTAAATTTGCTAAATCTCTATAATCCATATTTCTTAATAGATGTGAAATTTTATTCTTTCACATTTTCTCCTTTCTTTTTCTTTTCATTTTTTAATTCTTTTTCTGATTCTTTTTCTAATTCTCTTTCTGCTATTGCTAAATATCTTTTTGGTATTATAATTTCTTTTGATGAAGCTATTTCTTTTATTTTTTCTTCCGTTAATCCTTTTTTTAGATATTCTTTTAATAGTTCTATAGATTCTAAAATTTTAGGTACCGTTTTATTTTGACTTGCATAATATCTTCTTAATTCTCTGTATACTCCTCCTTTTGCTAAAGCTTCTTTTTTGGCTATTTCTTCGACTGTAATATTACCTTTTTCAAAATCTTCTATATATTTTTCTATATAAGCCCCTTTATTCATCTTTAATATCATAATCCTTTCTTACTTTTATTTAAATTGAAAAATATTCTTTAATATACTTAAAACCTGCATTTTTTATATAAAACTTTGCAAGCTAAACTTCCATTATAATTGGAATTATCATAGGATTTCTTTTTGTTTTTGCAAAAATATAATCTTTTAAATTATCTCTTGTTGCAGATTTTATAGTTGACCAATCACGAATTCCTTTTTCTTCGCATTTTTTTATTTCATGTCTAACAACTGCTTTTACATCATCCATTAAGTTTTCTGATTCTCTAACATAAACAAATCCTCTTGATATAACATCTGGTCCTGCTATTACTTCACCTGTAGCAGAATTCATTGTCATTACTATAACAATTAGCCCATCTTGTGATAAATGTTGTCTATCTCTAAGTACAATATTTCCAACATCTCCTACTCCTAGTCCATCTACTAATACTTTTCCATTTGGTACTGTATTTGTAAATTCAACTCCATTTTCTCCAATTTCTAGAACTCTACCATTTGTCATCATAATAATATTTTCTTTATCAATTCCCATACTTTGAGCTGTTTCACTATGAGCAATTAGTTGTCTGTATTCTCCATGTACTGGTATAAAATATTTTGGTTTTGATAATGCCAAAATTAATTTTTGTTCTTCTTGGCAAGCATGTCCTGAAACATGAATATCTTGTAATGAACTATATACTACTTCTGCTCCAATTTGCATTAAATCATCTATTACCTTTGAAACATATTTTTCGTTTCCTGGTATTGGTGTTGCAGATATTATGATTAAATCATTTGGTGTGATTTTTACTTTTCTATGATCTCCTGCTGCCATTCTTGTTAAAGCTGACATTGGCTCTCCTTGACTACCTGTTGTTATTATAACCAATTGATCATCTGTGTAACTATTTATCATATCAATATCAATAAATATATTTTCTGGACACTTAATATATCCTAAATCTTTTGCTGTTGTTATCATATTAATCATACTTCTACCACATATTGCTATTTTTCTATTATATTTAACTGCTGAATTAACAATTTGTTGTACTCTATGAACATTAGATGCAAAAGTTGCTACTACAATTCTTTTAGTACAATGTAGGAATAATTTATCAAATACTTCACCTACAGAACTTTCAGACATAGTAAAACCTTTTCTTTCACTATTTGTACTATCTGACATAAGTGCTAATATTCCTTGGTTTCCTAATTCTGCAATTCTTCCGAAATCCATTAGTTTTCCATCAATTGGTGTATAATCTACTTTGAAGTCTCCTGTATGCAATATTGTACCTGCAGGTGTTGTTATTCCTAACATAACTGAATCTGGTATACTGTGTGAACTTCTTATGAACTCTACTTTGAAATTATTTCCCAGGCTAATAGTTTGCCCTTGCATTACCTCTATTAATTTTGTACTTCTTAATAACTTATGCTCTTCTAATTTATTTCTAATTAATCCTGCAGCTAATCTTGTAGCATATATTGGTATGTTTATTTTCTTTAATAAATATGGAACTGCTCCTATATGATCTTCGTGACCATGTGTAATAACTAACCCTTTTATTTTATCCACATTTCTTTCTAAATATGTAATATCTGGTATTACTAAGTCAATTCCTAACATATCATCTTCTGGGAAAGATAAACCGCAATCAACAACTATTATTTCATTTTCATATTCAAATACAGTAATGTTTTTTCCTATTTCGTGTAACCCACCTAATGGAATTATCTTTACTTTTGGCTTTTTAAAAATTGTATTTTCTTTATCTATATCTGCAATTTTTTCTTTTTTATTTGCTCTATTAGATGTTCTTTTACGATATGGCCTTTTATTAATAGTTGATGTACTATTTATTCCTTTCTTATTTGTATTTTCTGTTTTTCTCTTTCTTACAGTAGTTTCTTTTTTTTCTTGTTTATTTACTCTTATTGTTTTTTCTTCTGGCATATTTTCTCCCTTCCTTTTTATAAAATTGTTAAAAAAATTAGTTTAATATTATAAACTAATTTTGACCTAATTTACTATTTTTAATTCTTATGTATAAAATTAATAGAGTTTTTTTTATGTGGCCTTTTTTTCTCCTAACCAAACATATGACTCCATTGTTTTAATAAATTCCGATCAATAAAATTCACACTGCATGTTATTTTACCATATTGCTACATAAAAGTCAAATGATATTAAAAAAGAAGCTCCCTGTATCAAAGGAACTTTTTTATTTTAATTTTATTAAATTAATATTTCATTTATTTTCTCCTCTTCCTTCTGGAAGTGCATCTGGAGCATCAATTACAATTCTAATTCTTGTTATTGCTTTAAGAGCTCTTACAAATTTAGAATTTTTGAATCTTTGCCATAAACTTGGTTTTGCTTCAAAAGTTGTATCTTGTATGTATTGTTGTTGATCTTGAACCGCATTTACTGGTTCTTCTACTATTTGTTCTTGAATTTCTTCTATTGGTGTTGGAATTGATTTTAAAGCATCTGCTATTTCAATACCTATATAACTTAGAGCTTTTGATCTATCTTCAATTCTTTCCATATCAATTTCTATATGTAAATTAGATTCTAAATTGTTAACTCTTGCATTTAATAATTTTAAAGCATCTTGATAGTTTTGTGCTTCTTCACTTTTTGATTTTCCAACAATTATTAATGTTTCTATAATGTCCTCTGAAAAATTTTGTTCTAATTTTTTTACTTGATCTTTCCAATCTTTTTCTTTGTTTACAACAACATCAATAGTTTCTTTTAATTGTCCTGCCAATGATATATTTTGCTCTCTTTGTCTAATTAATTCTTCAATTTTTTTTGTATTTTCTTCAAATTGATTTGTCGCAAATTCAACCAATCCATATGCTGCTTTATAAACACTTGCAGGAAAATTCTTCTTTTTTGGATATTCAATTAAATATGCTTTTATAGACTCTACTAAATCCTTAAAATAAGCATCATCTTCTAATTGTACAATTTGTTTCTTACTTTTAGGATTAATTAATTTTTGAACTTTATCTATATTGGATAATATTTTTTCTTCTGTGATAACCATTCTCACATTTACTATGCCAGATTTAGACATTGTAAATTACCTCCTTTATCTTACGCGTGTTTGCTTTTTAATCTTCTTTTATAATTATACATTAACTAACAAAAAACTACAAGAATATCTTTATATTTTTTTATTAAATTTTTATTGCAGAAATATTACATTTTTGTTACATTGTCTTGTTTGCTGTATTCTTAGACATTATAAATACCTTTATTCACAATAAATTTTATAAATAAAGGTATCTAATATATTATTTTATTACTGTTTTAATTTCTTCAAATCTTTTTATTTTTTGAGTTGTCGTTTTAATCAATTCTTTATCTGTTAAAGTAATTTCCCTAATATATTTGTATGCTGGCATTGTTTTATTTACCTTTTTTACTTCTTTCCATATTAATTCTTTTAAAACTTCTTCATCTGTTGTTCCATAAATATTTTGTACTATATCTTTATCATATACAATTTTACAGCATATTTTATAATCTCCATCATCTTGTAGCTTTCCATATACAAAGCTCTCTTTTATTCCTTCTATTTTATTTACTAGTATTTCTAGTTCCTCTGGATATATATTTTTACCATTTTTTAATACAATAACAAATTTTTTTCTACCAGATATAAAAATATATCCATCTTTATCTATTCTTGCTAGATCTCCAGTATGTAGCCATCCATCCTCTAATGCTTCAGCTGTTGCCTCTTCATTATTGTAATACCCTAACATTATTGAAGGTCCCTTAGCAACTAGTTCTCCTACCCCTTCTTCATTTGGATTTTCAATTTTTACATCTAAGCTTGGAAATGCCTTTCCTATAGAACCTAATCTTCTATATTTATCATCTTCTGCTGCAATAACAGGAGAACTTTCTGTTAGTCCATATCCTTGATACATGTTAATTCCTAATTCATTAAATCCTTTTTCTGCTTCTGGATCTAAAGCTGCTCCACCAGCAACAAATAATCTTACATTTCCTCCTAAATTATCATGTATTTCTTTAAATAATTTCTTTCTGATATCTATTCCAACCTTTAATAGAAATTGACTTATTTTTATACCTTTTTTTACTGTTTCGAGTTTTCCTTTTTTTTGAATTCCTTTTATTATTTTTTTATACATTGCTTCATATAAAATTGGTACAGATATCATAGCTGATATTTTATATTCTTTTATATTGTCTGCAATATGCCTAATTCCTTCACAAAAAGCAATAGTTCCACCTTTAGAAATAGGATATAAGAAACCAACTGTACATTCAAAAGTGTGATGTAAAGGTAAAAATGATAAAAATCTATCATATTCAGTTATTTTTATTGTTGATTCAATATCTTTTAAATTACTACATATATTTTTATGTGATAACATAACTGCTTTAGACATTGCTGTTGTTCCAGATGTAAATAGCATTATGTTCATAGTTTCATTATCTATTTTTGCATCTATAAATTCTTTATTTCCTTCTTCTAATTTTTGTTTTCCATTTTCCATTAATTCTTTTTGTGAGTAAACATCATTTTCTTTTTTTTCTAGATCCATTGAAATAAAGTATTTTACTTTTGTATTTCCCTTTTCTTTAATACTTTCCATTACTTCATTATATTTTCTAGAATAAAAAATTGCTTCTATTTCTGAACGAATTATTAAATTTTCAATTTCATTATCTGGAAGAGATTTATCTAATGGTACAACTATTCCTGTTCCGGTTACTATTGCTAAATAGGCAACTCCCCATTCATATCTATTTTCTGATATAACAGCAATTCTTTTGTCTTTTAATCCCAAGTTAATTAATGCTGTACCTAAGTAATTAATATCATCTCTAAATTGTTTGTGTGTAATTTCTCTAAAACATTCTTTTTTTTCTGTTTTAAATATGTATGCTGGTCTATTACCATAGATTTCTCCAGTTTTCTTTAACATATCTTTTAAATCTTTAAATTCAGTATATTTATGAATAGGTTTTCTCATGTTTTTTCTCCTTTTTATTTTATTTTTAAGCCTTCTATTACAGTACTTTCGAATTCTTTATATAATTTCATTACATCTATTTTATTGCATCTTACTTTATATACTATACTAGATGCTATTAATCCATATATTTCAGAAGCAATTGCTTGTGGGTCTCCCTTTTTTATTTCTTCTTTTTCAATTCCTTCTTTTACAATTTGTTCTATTTTATCAATATAAGAAAAAACATATTTTTTACAAGTTTTGTTTCTGCTTTCACTTCCCCAAAATTGACTTAAAAGTATTGTAATAATATCTTCGTATTTAACAACTATTTTTATTTGTATTAACACAATTGATTTTAATTTATCTATATAATTAGAAAATTTTGCTGTTTTGATATCAACACTATTTTGTAGTAATTTAATTCCTTCTTCTACTAGG
Source organism: uncultured Clostridia bacterium (assembly GCA_947627265.1). Classification (GTDB taxonomy): domain Bacteria; phylum Bacillota; class Clostridia; order TANB77; family CAG-508; genus CAG-269. Next base: position 44,812 of record CANQVM010000001.1, read on the forward strand.
AAATTAAATATCTCTTCTTTACTAGAAAAATGATAATATAGCGTACCTTTTGCAACTCCCACTGTTGCTGTTATTTCTTCTATACTAGTTGCATCATATCCTTTTTCCGCAAATAGTTTCATTGATGTTTCAAATATTTTTCTTTTTGTTTTGTTCATACTTTTATATCCCTTTCAATTTTGGATTACTTTGTTGATATTATATATATTTTTATTCAATATTGCAATACTTTTATTACTTTTTGAACTGGTGATTCAAAAAAAATTGTCATATTTATTTAATTATTTCTTTACTTTTTTTATTAACTAATATAAAATAACTTTAAACTGGTTATAATAAAAAAATAATGGAGGAAACAAATGAAAAATAAAAATGAATTAAGTTATAAAGATTTAAAAATGTCTTGTAACCCTGAAATTTTTCAATTTGAAACAACAGCAGAATTAAGTCCAATTAAAGAAGGTATTGGTCAAGAACGCGGTATTAAGGCATTGGAATTTGGATTACAAGTTGATGTAAAAGGATATAACCTATATTTAGAAGGACCTAGTGGAGTTGGAAAAACAATGTACACTAAAAATTATTTGCAAAAAATAGCCTCTAAGAAAAAAGCTCCTTCTGATTGGTGTTATATTTATAATTTTGAAAATCCTAATCAACCAATTGCTGTTGAATTACCTGCTGGACAAGGTAAAGATTTTAAAGAATCAATGGAAGGCTTTATAAAAGAAATTAGAAAAGATATTGCAAATACCTTTAATAATGATGATTTTGAAAAAGAAAAAGCTTTAATTAAACAAGAATTTGAATCTAAACGTTCTGCTTTATTAGAACAACTAAATAAAGAAGCATCTAAATATAATTTTCAAGTTAAAACTGCTCAAAATGGAATTTATATGATGCCAATTGTAGATGGTAAAGTAATTGAAGAAGAAGAATTTGATAAATTAGATGAAAAAATAAAAAAACAATATGAAGAAAAATCTGTATTAGTACAAGAACAAATTATGAATGTTATTGGTCAAATTAAAGAAATTGAACGACAATCTGATAAAAAAATTTCTGAATGGCAATCTAATGTTGCGTTACTTACAGTAAATGTTCACATTAACTACTTAAAATCTAGATATAAAAGAAATAAAAAAATTAATAACTTTTTAAATAGTGTAAAAGAAGATGTATTGAAAAATATTCCTACTTTCTTAGAAGATAAAAATCAATCATCACAAGCAAATCAACAGGCACCTAATAATAAAAAGCCTGATCCTTGTTTAAATTATAGAGTTAATTTATTTGTAGATAATTCTAATACAAATGGCGTACCAGTTATTATGGACTCTAATTATTCTTATCATAATATTTTTGGAACTTTAGAATATGAAAATTATTATGGTGCACTAAAAACAGATCATACTATGCTAAAAGCTGGTCTTATGCAACAAGCTAATCGGTGGTTATATTATTTTTCAAGTTAAAGATTTACTTGCAAATAGTATATGTTATGAAGCTTTAAAAAAGGCTTTAAGAATGAAGGAATTAGGAATTGAAAATACTGCAGATCAGCGTTCTTCCATGGTTTTAGTTTCCTTAAAACCAGAGCCAATACCTCTTAATCTTAAAGTTATATTAATTGGAAATAGTACCACATATCAAACATTATTAGCAATGGATTCTGATTTTAGAAAGTTATTTAAAATAAAGGTTGAATTTGAAGAATCTACTAAAATTACTGATAAAACTCTTAACAAGTTAGCCCAGGTTATCCATGGTTTTTGTGAATATGAACAATTACCACATTTAGATAAAACAGCAATGGCACGTTTAGTAGAATATGGCTCTAAACTTGCAGGAAGTCATCATAAAGTATCTACTAGATTTGATGATTTAATTCAAATAGTCGGAGAAGCTGCTACATGGGCTAAAATTTCAAAATCTAAAGTTGTTACTAGTAATTTTATTGATAAAGCTTTAGCTGAAAGAATTGAACGTGTTAAAAAATATGATGAAAAATATTTAGAAATGATAAAAGAAAATTCTTTATTAATTAATACATCTGGATATCAAGTTGGAGAATTAAATGGTCTTACTGTCATGACTATTGGAGATTATACTTTTGGAAAGCCTGCTAAAATTACAGTAAATACTTATACTGGCAAAAATGGCATCGTGAATATTGAAAGAGAAGTAGAAATTTCAGGTCCTTCTCATTCTAAAGGTGTATTAATATTAACTGGATATTTAGGAGAAATGTTTGCACAAGATATTCCATTATGCTTAACAGCTAGTATTTGTTTTGAACAGCTATATAATGGCGTAGATGGTGATAGTGCATCTAGTACAGAATTGTATGGTTTACTTTCTAGTTTATCTGGCATTCCAATTAATCAATCTATAGCAGTAACCGGATCTGTAAATCAAAAAGGTCAAATTCAACCAATTGGTGGAGTAAATGAAAAAATAGAAGGTTTTTTTCAGGTATGTAAAATTAGAGGTTTAGATGGCTCACATGGCGTTATGATTCCTGTTCAAAATGTTGATAATTTACAATTATCTGATGAAGTTATACAAGCTGTAAAAGATAAGAAATTTCATATTTATTCTATTTCTACAATTGAAGAAGGTATTGAAGTTTTAACTGGAGTTCCTGCTGGTAAGAAAGATAAAAATGATCATTTTCCTGCTGGTACAATTAATTATTTAGTTTACGAAAAATTAAAAAAATATGCTAAAGTAAATTCAAATAATTCCTAAAATATACTAATTTAATGTAAATTTAAACTATATGTTAATATCAAAATACTTTAAAAAAATTGATTACTTGTTTATTATTAGAAATCATAGTAATAAAATAAAGTTCATAAATGGAAATATTTTGTAATTATAATATGTTATAAAAATAGATTGGCCCCTCTCAAAATAAATTTAAGAGGACCAATCTATTTTTTCATATTCTATTAGAAATATCTGATAGAGATGCACCTTATTTTATTATTAGTTTTTTAAAAAATGTTTTGTAAATTAACTGCATATTTATCTTCAATATGCTCTAAAAGAAAAACTGATGTATCTAACTTACTAATTACTTCTGAATATTGATTTGTTTCTATAAAACTTTTTAAAGATATTAAATTTGTTTCTATTTTTTCTAATTCATCATGTTCTATATAATAAGCTAGTTTATCATGTGTTTTATTCCAATCATCTATTATTGTATCTACCTTGCCTTTTGCCTCTTCAATCATCAAATTATCTTGTTCTTCTAAATTATATATATCTTGTTTTAAATCTTCTATTTTTTTTGAAAAGTCAGTTACCGATTTTACTGTATATTTTTGTGTAATAATATTTCCTACTATAATAGCAATTATTATTATTATACTAATAATTGTTTCTTTTCCCACTTTTTATGCCCCCTTTTCTTTCTTTTGGCAAAATATTTGACCCTTTCCATCAAAGGTAACTACAAAGGCTTCTTCTGGCTTCATTTTAAATTTTTCTACCTGTTTTTTTAACCATTCATAATTTTTTCCTATTGCTTGTAAATTTTTATACATTATTTTACCATCTACAACTAAATCATAAGGTATTCCTTCATATTCTGGAACTATATTAAAATCTTCTGGTGTTGTATTTCTTTTTTCTGGTTTTTGTATAACAGTTACTTGTCCACTTGTTTCTAAAATTGCATATTCAACATCTCCTAAATTATTGATATTATTTCCTCTTAATCTTTCTTCAAGCTCTGTAATAGTGAATCTCTCTTTTCTTAATTGTTTTTCATTTATTTTACCTCTATAAATTAAAATACTTGGTTTTCCACATATTATTTCTCTTGCTTTTAAACTTTTTATATTAATAACTGAAATGATCAAATGCATAACTAAAAGTCCCAATATTGGTATTATACCATTAAAAATTGGTATTCCTATTTCAGTCATCGGAATTGATGCTAAGTCTGCTATCATAATTGCAATTGCTAATTCAAATGGTTGTAATTGTCCAATTTCTCTTTTTCCCATTAAACGCATTACAACTAAAACTATTAAGTATAAAATAATTGATCTAAAAAATGTAATTAACAAAATCTACACCTACTTTTTTATTTAATATTTATTTTTTATTTTTAACATTTTTTTACTATTTTATACTAATTTTTTTGTATAAATATATTTTTTTTGTTAATAATAATGTTATAACCTTTTAAATATTTCAGAATGTATTTTTAAAAGCCAAGGAGGTTAGGTTTATGTCAGACATTCAAGGGAATCAAACAAAAAGCGGAGCTTCTACTGCATGGCAAATAATCGGTAGACTAATTGCTTCTGCTGTAGTATTAGCAATTACCGCATTTTTTACACCTGGATTTACAATTAATAGTATCTGGACTTTAGCAATTGCTGCTATCGTTCTAACAGTAATTGATTATTTAGTTATAAAGTTTACCGGCTTACATGCTAGTCCTTTTGGTAAAGGATTCGTTGGATTTGCATTAGCCGCAATTATTTTATATGTAACTCAATTTTTTGTTGCTGGTTATTCTATTTCTTGGATAGCTGCCATTATAGGAGCTTTAATTTATGGTGTTGTTGATTACTTTATACCTGGAAATCAACAAATGTAGTTAAATCATTTTAAAGAGGAGTTAAATATATTTTTATTCAACTCCTCTTTAATCTTATATATTAAGCTTATATTAAAATTTATATTTTCTCTATAATCTCATTTTTATTTTTATATATACATCCACTTTTTATAACTCCTCTTACTGATGATAATGCATAAATATTAGTATTTTTTCCAATTACAGTTCCTGGGTTTAGTACACTTCCACATCCTACTTCTACTTGATCACCTATCATTGCTCCAAATTTTTTTAAATTTGTTTCTATTTGTTCTTTGTCATTCTTAACAACTACTAGAGTTTTATCAGATTTTACATTAGAAGTAATTGCACCTGCTCCCATATGCGATTTATATCCTAAAATAGAATCACCAACATAATTATAGTGAGGTACTTGTACTTTATTAAACAGAATAACATTTTTTAATTCTGTAGAATTACCTACAACTGCACTTTCTCCTACAATCGCTTTTCCTCTAATAAATGCACAATGTCGTATTTCTGCATTTTCTCCTATAATAGTAGGTCCTTGTATATCTGCTGTTTTTGCTACTTTTGCAGTTTTCGCAATCCATATGTTATCACCTATTTTGATGTATTTTTCCTTATCTAATGTACTTCCTAACTGTATTATAAATTTTTCAATTTTTGGTAGAGCTTCCCATGGATAATTTAAATTCTTTAATAGATCTTTTGCAATTGTTTGTTCTAAATTATATAAATTATAAATTTTACATTCTTCCATTTCTACTATTTATTGCCTCCTCAGATTTTCATTTTTTTCCAATATTTTTCATATAAATCTTTTGCGGTTTTTGGACTATCTGCTCCTTCTTTATTTTTTACTGGTGCAAATTCTTCTTCTCTTTTTACTCGTAATAGAGCCATATCATCAAAGAATTCAAATGCATCAAAAATAAAGGATTCAAATTTAAATGAATTTGGCTCTTGAGGAATTACTTCTTTGCCTGTTTCATCTATGTATGAATTTTTCTTAAATGCTCTATGATATATTAAAGTTTCTTTACTAATTTTTTCAATTGCTTCTACTGTAAATAAATGACACATAATATTAGATTCACCATATTTTAATTCTCCCTGGCTATCTCTTTCCTCTGCCATTTTTTCTGGTAATTCTGCATATTCAATGATTTTTGGGTGTCCGTTTATTTTACAAAATACACCTACTTTTTCTTTTGGATTTGCTTTTACCACAGATTTAGATGCGATTTGTACTTGTTTTTTTATTGCTATCCCAAGTAATGTTACATCAACCATTTTTAATAAAACATTATCAACCCCACCAATAAAAACCCATTTTATACCTTTTTCTTTCATTTCTGCAAGACATCCACTTTCTCTTAATGATGAATATGTTCCACCATTTCCATCTGATGCCTCTTTTATTTTTAGTTCTTTACTTATTAAAAGTTTCCCTTCTGTGTCAACTAGTGGTAATTCGCCTTGCATAAATATAGTTATATATTCTTTATTATATCCAAAATAGTTATTTTTTTCTAAAAAATCTACAGTTTGTTTGTTGTTTTCTTTACTGGTCATAATATACCATGGAATTGTTGTATCATATTTTTCGTTTGCTTCTTTTAGATTATCCGCTAATATTTCAAATATGTATTTTCCTTTTCCATATACATCTAATTTAAAAGTTCCTTTTGGTCCAGTATGCCCTAATCTTGTTCCTTGCCCTCCAGCCATAGTAACAACTGCATATTGCCCACTTTGTATAATTTCTTTTCCTAGCTTATCATATTCTTCTTTTTCTTCTTTAGATAATTTTAACTTATCTAAATATGGTATGGACTCTATTATATTTTCTTTAATTTCAATATTCTTTTTTGTATTATCATATAATTCCATAATTTGATGAAAATCAATTTTATTAATTTGATCTATTAATTCTTGCTTTTTTTCTTCATCTAACTTATTTAATAAGTTTGTAATATGAGTTTGATTATATTGCTTTAAAATATCAATTGCATTTTGTTCTTTATCCATTTTTTTATTTTTCTCCTTCTATATAAATTTTATATAAATAAATATTTCCTTTATTTTATTTTTTTAATATTATTTATATAGTTTATTATATGATGTACTTTATAATATTGCTATTTTACCATATTTGTTTTTATTTATCAAGATTTTCATTTAAATTTAAATATTATAGAGAAAATAGAGTTACATATAATCCTATAAAAATATAAACTACTTCAAAATAAGAAAAATAAAGTGGAAATTAATAATATCTAAAATACTTTAAAATCCACTTTTTTGTTCTATTACTAAAATTTTTTTGAAATTTTGTGTAAACTAATTATATATTAGCTTTATAAATTATAAAATAATGCAAATTAATCCGCCACTTCCCTCATTTACAATTCTTTCTAATGTTTCTTGTAATTTTATCTGTGCATCTTCAGGCATTTTAGAAAGTTTAGTTTGTAAACCTTCATTTACAAGTTCATTTAAACTTTTTCCAAATATATTAGATTCCCAGATTTTTTTAGGATCATTTTCAAATCCCGAAAGTAAATAATTAACTAATTCTTCTGATTGTTTTTCAGAGCCAACAATAGGAGAGACTTCAGTTTCTACATTAGTTTTAATTAAATGAATTGAAGGTGCTGTTGCTTTTAATTTTACACCAAATCTAGAACCTTGTTTTACCATTTCTGGTTCTTCTAAAATAAGTTCATCTATAGAAGGTGTAACAATTCCATAGCCTTTGCGATTTACTTCATCTAAAGCATATGCTATTTTATCGTATTTCTTTTTTGTGGTTGATAATTCGGCTATTATACTAAATAAATCACCTTCATTATTAACTGTAACTCCTGTAATTTCAGTTAAAACATTATAGAATAATTCTTCTTTTAGCATTATTTCAACATTAACGCTGCCAGATCCAAGTTCTATATTTGAAATAGATGTATTTGCAATAATCTCAGTTTGTTTAATATTATTAGAACACATCGGAACATCTTTTAAAACATTAACAGATTCAAAAGCTTCTTTTATTTCCTTAAATAATTCAGCTTTTAGAGGATGTTCAAATGATAATCCATCAATCCATTTAGGAAATCTAATTTTAATATGCTCAACTGGAAATTCATATAAAATTTTAGAAAACATATTATTAATATCATCAATAGTTAAGTCTTCACAATTTATTGGAATAACTGTTGTTTTATAATTTTCACTTAAATTTTGAGCTAATTCTATTGTATAATCAGAACGAGGATCACTTGAATTTAAAAGAATAACAAAAGGTTTATTTAATTCTTTTAATTCAGATACAACTCTTTGTTCTGCTTTAATGTAGTCTTGTCTTGGAATATCTGTAATAGTCCCATCTGATGTAACTAATATACCAATTGTAGAATGCTCTTGAATGACTTTTTTAGTTCCAATTTCAGCAGCATCTTGAAAAGGTATTTCATCTTCAGACCAAGGTGTTTTTACCATTCTAGGCATATCATCTTCTAAATATCCAATAGCATTATCAACTAAATAACCAACACAATCAACTAACCTAGTTTTAAATTTCAAATTATTATCTAAATTAATTTCAACTGCTTCATTTGGTACAAATTTTGGCTCTGTTGTCATAATGGTTCTTCCACCTGCACTTTGTGGCAATTCATCTTTTGCTCTTTCCTTTTTGTATTCATTATCAATATTTGGAATAACAAGTAAATCCATAAATTTTTTAATAAAAGTTGACTTTCCTGTACGTACCGGGCCAACAACTCCTACATAAATATCACCATCTGTTCTTTTCGCGATGTCTTGATACAATCTTGTATTTTCCATCTATATACCTCCTTCAATTCTAAGAAAATGCTTGTTTCTCAAATTACTTTAGTTAATATATATGGAAAAACTTTTATGAATATGACAAGTTTAAATGAAAAATTGAAAATAATTACATTAAATCTTCACTATAATTAGTATCTTCATAATTGCATTTATTGTGCCAACCCAATATAATGGATAAGAGTTTTTCATATCTTCTCTTAAATCACTTTTTCTTTTTAATTTTGTTATAATGTCATTTACTCTTTTTGTTGCTATCTCTTATATTTCTTTTAAGTATTTATTCAAAGTTCCTTCCATTAGCATTATTGTATATTATGCTCTCTTATGTTTTTTCAAATAATCCAATCTTAATCTACTATATTTATTTAATATAACCTTTTCTTCTTGTTTTAACACTATTTAAGGCTAGTGCGATTGGAGCAAATTATAGATAAAAATTATTTCGTAATTTGCGACACCAAGGTTATGAAAAAAATAATTATTTTCAAACTTTTAAAAAATAGATGTGAATATAACAATATATAAAAATTAATCTTTTATTTTTAAAACTTTTTTAAATAATATTGTAAGTACCACAAAGTTAATTAATGAAATAATTATAATACGAATTATTTGATTTAGCATTGGTTTAAGTGGTTCAATATTAAACCACCAATTTAAAAATGTTAAACCACAAATAAATAATCCTGTTAGTATAACTGCTATTGATAATCTATAAATAGATATTGGAAATATTGTTTCTTCGCCTTTTCTTGCTTTTGTAAGTGTAAATAATAAAATTATTCCACATATACCAGTTGAAATTACACATAAACTTGAATATTGTTCATTTGGTATAAGTTTATATCTATTTAAAATAGATATAGAAAATATATTAATTGCAACAGTTAGTCCAGTTGGTAGTGCTCTTACAATAATATTTTTTAAAAAATTACCTTTTATTCTTTCCTTATTAGGCTCTAATGCTAATAAAAATGATGGAATACCTATTGTTACTACACTAATTAAACTTAGTTGTACTGGTATAAATGGATATGCCTCACCCATAAATAAAAACATTAATGCTAATATAATAGAATAAATTGTTTTTACTAAAAATAATGATGCTGAACGCTGAATATTGTTTATCGTTCTTCTTCCTTCAGCAACTACTTTTGGCATTGATGCAAAGTTGGAATCTAATAATACTAATTGAGATACATTTTTTGTAGCATCACTTCCATTTGCCATTGCGATACTACAATCAGCTGCTTTTAGCGCCAAAACATCGTTTACACCATCTCCTGTCATAGCGACAGTTTTTCCTTTTTCCTGTAATGCTAATACTAACTCTTTTTTTTGTGTTGGAGAAACTCTACCAAAAATAGTATATTTTGTAGCTATTTCTTTTATATCTTTATCTTGTTTTAAAGTTGACATGTCTATATATTTATCATATTTTTTTACTCCGACTATTTTTGCTATTTTAGATACCGTAATTGGATTATCTCCAGAAATTATCTTAACATCTACACCTTGTTTCTCAAAATATTCTAATGTACTTTTTGCTTCTTTTCTTATTTTATCTATAATAAAAATATATCCAATTAATATAATATTTTGTGGTAAAATATCTTCACTTTCAAAGTTTTCATCCGACTTTGCCAATACTAATACTCTGTAATTACTTGCATATTTTTCTATAGTATTTTTATATTTTTGGTAATTTTCCTTTAATACTATTTCAGGAGCTCCTAAAATGTAGCTTCCTTCATTTTCAAAATATATTCCAGACCATTTATTTTTAGATGAAAATGCTACTTTTTTTACTGGTTTGAATAGCCTGTTTGTATCATTAAAATACTCTTTTATTGCTTGCATAGTTGAATTTTCATCATCTGAATATTTGGCTATGTTTGCTACAATATCATTCATTTCATTTTCCGATTTACTAACAGGTATAAAGTCTTTTACTTCCATAGTTCCTTCTGTTAATGTTCCTGTTTTATCTAAACAAAGAGTATCTACTCTAGCTAATGTTTCTATACAATATAATTCTTGAACTAGCACTTTTGATTTTGATAAACGTATTACACTAACAGCTAACACTGTACTTGTTAATAAAACTAGGCCTTCTGGTATCATACCTATTATAGCAGCTACACTTTTTACAACAGCACTTTGCAAATTTGCACCTTGTATTTGTAGCTGTAGATAAAATAATGCACCACCAATTGGTACAATTGCAAATGTTAAAAATTTAATAATTTTATTAATTGCATTCATAATTTCTGAATTTATCTTTTTTACATATTTTGCTCCACTAGAAATTCTTGCAGTATAATTTTCTTCTCCAATATGTATAACTTTTGCAGTACATTTTCCACTTACAATATAACTTCCAGATAATAAAGTATCTCCTTCTTTTTTTTGAATTGTATCTGGCTCACCTGTAATAAATGATTCATTTACTATTACATTTCCCTTTAAAATAAGGCTATCTGTAGCAATTTGACTTCCAGTACTTAATTCAATAATATCATCTAATACTAATTCATTAATTGAAATCTCTTGTTTTTTTCCTTCTCTTATTGCTTTTACTTTACTACTTGCCATTACAGAAAGTTTATCTACAACTCTTTTTGAATGAATTTCTTGAAAAGTGCTAATAGCTGTATTAACAATTACTATACCTAAAAATATCGCATTTTTATGAGAACCTACTAAAAATATTGCAATTGCTAAAAATAAATTTATAAAATTAAATATAGTAAAAAAGTTTTCAAATAAAATTCTTTTTATGCTTTTTGTTGGAACTGATGTATCATAATTTACAAGATTTTCTTTTTGTCTTTGCTTTACTTCTTCATTTGTTAGTCCTTTTATATTATTTTTTAGTGCTTCCAATTTTACTTCTCCTTATTATTCTTAATTTTACTATATTTATAAATCATTCTTACTAAGATTAGGATATTCAAATACTTTTCCATTTGGCGTAAATTGTCCATTTGGTGAATGATCTTTATTAAATGTAGTCGATCCTTTTAAAAAATACTTGTATTTTGATTCCAAACTTTGCATTCCCCCTGTTACTATTGGATCATCCCATGTTGCATCAACTGCATACCATTTTTTTTCTATTTGTACATAATTCCATGCATGATTTTCCATTTTTCCTTCTGAATTTGTTCCTTTTCCTATTATTAAAACACAAGGTATATTTAATTCATCCATTAAATATTTAAATGTTCTTGCATATCCTTCACATACCGCAGTTTTATTTACTAAAGTTCCATATACATTATAAATATTATCTTTTGATATTGTTGTATCATATTGTGTATTATCAACTAAATAATCATGTACCATTTTTATATTTTGATATGTGTTAGAAGTTTTATTGTATACTATGTTATCTTTGATATTATTTATTTGATTTATTGCTATATCAACTTGATCTTCTGAAGAAAATCCATCTGCTAAATAGTTATTTTCTTCTCCATTGTTAATATACACATTATAAGTACTTTTATTTAATTTTGTAGTAGTTTCTATATTTAAATACATCTTACTAGGACTTATATAAAACACATCTGCGTGATCATATGTATATGCTTCTATTGCTGATTGGTAGTACCTCCCTAGTTCTTCTTGCCCGTTTTCCTTACTTAATAAATCTGAAAAGATATTTCCCAACTTTATTTGATATGTACCTGTTTTTAAATTATCTTTATTTGCTTCTAATGCTCTATAAATCTTTTTTGCATTATCTTCTAATTGATTATAAAAATAATAATTTATTTTAACTTGACTATAATCTATTGTTTCTGAGTTTCCATCTTTTATATCATTTAAATTATTTTCTATAATTTTAGGTGTTTCTATATCATTATCTATAGTTTCTTCATTATCTGATACTGTAGTTTGAAAGTATTCTGGATCAGATGTTGATTCTAATTGCTCAAATTCTTCAAGAAATATCATTCCAAATATAGCAAAAACACCTAATATCAATAAAATAATAAATATCATTATAAAAGTTGTTAATCTACTTTTCATATATTTTCTCCTTTTTTTATCATTCCTTATTTATTATAACATTTTTTTATTTGCAAAACTAGTATATTTTTATCTTTTTTTAGAAATACTATTGAAAAATAATTAGGAGATAATTATGAATTTAAAAAGTTTATTTAATAATATTTTTAGATATACCCCAAAAGATAATTATCAGTTTAGTATTTTAGAAGATGCTCAAATTACTCATCAAGAAGATTTTGATAATGAAACAGATACTGAAAAGGTAAATATTTTTCCTAGTTTGAATGTTAATATGGAATATATGAAAACTAGATATAATCTTTTAATTAATAGTGATATTATTTTACGAGAATTTACGCTAAATGCGCGAGGAAAACAGTATAATGCTTTTTTATTATATATTGATGGTATGGTTGATTCTACAATGATGAATGACTTTATATTAAAACCATTGATGTTAAGAAATAAAAATAATTTATTTGATAGTTTTCAAAATAAAGTTGTGTCAGAGGCTATCTCAAATAATATTACTGTTAGAAAAGTTAAAAAATTCGATCTTCCAAATTATTTAATGGGGTGTTTAGTTCCGCAAAATGCTGTAAAGGAAATTTTTGATTTTAATGAAGCTGCTCAAGGAATTAATGCACGGTAATTGTGTTTTATTTGTTGATACTTTAGATCGAGCCTTTGATATTGAAGTTAAAGGTTTTAAGCAAAGAAATGTTGATACACCAAATAATGAAATTGTTATTAAAGGTCCTCATGAAGCCTTTGTTGAAAATATAAGAACTAATACTTCTCTTATAAGAAGAATTGTTAATAATGAAAACTTAATAATTGAAAATTTAGAAATTGGAAAAATAACTAAGACTAAATGTGCTGTATGTTATATTCAAAATATTACAAATTCCGATTTAGTAAATGAGGTTAAATATAGATTAAATAATTTAGATGTGGATTCTCTTCTTTCTGGCGGTGAATTAGAACAATTAGTTGTAGATTCAAATGTTCTAGGTATACCACAGGTTTTATCTACTGAAAGGCCAGATAAAGCAACAAAATATTTACTTAATGGACGAGTTGTTGTTTTGGTTAATGGCACCCCTTATGGAATTATTATGCCATCTATTCTAATGGATTTTTTAACATCTCCAGAAGATACAAATCTAAAAACTAGTTTTGCAAATTTTTTAAGATGTCTTAGAGTTTTATCTGTGTTTATAACTTTACTATTACCTGGTTTATATGTTGCAATTACTAGTTTTCATCAGGAGATACTACCTACTAGTCTACTAAATTCTATTTTAGCTTCAAGAGAAAATGTTCCGTTTCCTATTATTTTAGAAATTTTATTAATGGAAGTTTCTTTTGAATTAATACGTGAAGCTGGTCTAAGAGTACCTTCCCCAATTGGGCCTACAATACGGAATAGTTGGAGCCTTAGTTTTAGGTCAAGCAGCTGTTAGCGCTGGAATTGTTAGTCCTATATTGATTATTATAGTTGCTATAACTGGTATTGCATCTTTTACTGTTCCTGATTTTTCCTTTGGATTTCACTTAAGATATTTTAGGTTTACTTTTGTGTTACTCGGATTTATTGCTGGATTTTTGGGTATCTCTATTGGATTATTTGTATATATATCTATTCTTTGTAGCTTAGAATCTTTTGGAGTTCCTTTTACGGTTCCTTTTGCACCAGCAACAAATTCCAAAGGAAATGGATATTTACTACCACCTATTTGGAAACGAGAATATCGTGCCCCATATGTGTCACCAAAAAAAGAAAAAGACCAAGCTAAAATTGCTATGAAATGGAAATATAATTCTAATTTTAATAAAAATAAGTAGAAAGGAGACTGTGATATACAATGCTAAAAACAAAAATTGGCACTGTAGAGGCTATAATGATAGTTTTAGTAATTGTAGTAGCTCATACAATGTTATCACTTCCTCGAGATATTTTATCAACAATGAAGTCAGCAAGTATTATAAATTTAATTTATGTAGGAATTATTTCTATATTTTTTTCATATTTTATTTACCGAATGTTTAAACGCTTTCCGGGAATGGATATTATAGATATTTCTGAATTATTAGGTGGAAAAATATTTAAAAATATAATTGGCACTATTTTTATAGTTTATTTTATGATTAGCTCTAGTTTAATGCTTCGTAATTTTTGCGAAAGTATAAAAATTATATACTATCCTATGACTGATATTTTCTTTATTATTGCATTTTTTGTTATAGCAATTTGTATTGTTAATAGGCTAAGTTTTAATAGTAGCCTTAAAACTAATTTAATTATATTACCAATTGCTTTATGTAGTATTATATTTTTGTTTTTTGCCAATACAAATGAATTTATACCACAAAGAATGTTTCCTATTTTTGGAGATAGTGCCTTTAATACATTTGTCTTAGGTTTAGGAAATTTGGCATCTTTCTCAGGAATTGCTTTTTTATATTTTCTACCTCCTCGTTTACAAGACCCAAAGAAATTTAAAAATATTGCACTAGTTTCTGCTGGAATTAGCACAATATATTTAATTTTAACAGTTGCTACTTTGCTGTTTATGTTTTCTTTCTTTGTAAAAACTAATGAGATTTCTCCTTTATATAATGCTACAAGATATATTGAATTTGGTAGTTTTTTTCAAAGATTAGAATCTGTATTTTTACTTATATGGATTTTGGTTTTTGCTTGCTATATAAGTATTGTAACTAAATTTTCCATGAGCATATTTAAAAAATTAACTAATATTGAAACAAAAAAACCTTTAATTGATATTTTTGGATTGTTTATTTTGGTTGCAGCACTATTTCCTAAAAATTATGCTATATCTCAAGAATTTGAAAGTAATATTTATCCTTGTCTAGTTCTTGGTATTGTGTTTATTTTAGGGATGTCTATATTAATTTTAGCTAATTTACGAAAAAGGAAGGAGTTAAAACATGAATAAAATAATAAGAAATATTTTTATAATTATATTAGTTATTATTTTTATACTTGCTTTCTCAGGCTCTTATTTAGCTCTTAGTATGGATAATTTAGCTTATGTTTTAGCTATTGGTATTGATTCTTCTACTGATAATAATTTGCAAGTTACATTTCAGTTTTCTACACCTATTTCAGTAGAATCTAGTCCTAGTGAAAAATCAACTCCAATCTTAAATACAGTAACTGCCTCTTCCTTAAGTAATGCTATCAACCTTATAAATGTATATTTGGGAAAACAAATTAATATGTCTCATTGCAAAGTTATAATCTTTTCTGAAGAATTAGCAATGAATGGAATTTCTGATGAAATTTATACACTAATTAATGATACCCAAGTTAGGCCTTCTTCTAATATTGTTGTTAGTCAATGTAGTGCAAAATATTATATGGAACAAACAAAACCTGAATTAGAAAACTTAATTTCCAAATATTACGAAGTATTCACAAACTCTAGTAAATACACAGGGTATTTACCAGATGCTACTATAGGTCATTTTGTAAATAGCCTAATTTGTAAAACTTGTGAGCCATTTGCTATATTAGGAAGTGTAAATAATGGTTCTGGATTATCTACAAATGAAACTCAAATTTCTTCCGAAAATGATTATGAAATGAAAGCTAGTAATTCTTCTATTATTGGAGAAAATGGTGCCGAAAACATTGGTGTAGCTGCATTTAAAGGAGATCAATTAGTTGGTGAATTAAATGCTATAGAAACAATTTCTTTTTTAAATATTAGAGATGATATAAATCGTTTTCTAATTTCTGTACCAGATCCGCAAAATAGTAATAATTATCTTGATATTTATATGTCCCCTACTCAATCTACTCATATTGAAATAGATACATCTACCCAAACTCCATATGTTAAAATTAAATGTAAGTTTGAAGGTAGGATATACTCTATGTCTGAAAACTCAAAATATTTAACTCCAGACATTTTAAATTCAATTTCTAATTCGTGTAATAGTTATTTAGAAACTGTTTTTTCTCAATATTTATATAAAACATCTAAAGAACTTGAATCTGATATAAATGGTATGGGAAAAGCTGCTTTAAAGAACTTCTTTACAACACAGGAATATGAAAGCTATTATTGGTTAGATAATTATAAAAATGCATTTTTTGATGTTGAAGTAGATTCTTCTGTTAAATCTGGAATGTTGATTACAGAAACTTAAAATTATGTGATTTTATTTTAAATATTTAATCTTTTATATAATAGGAAATGTCAGTATGACTTTCCTATTATATAAACAATTGATATTAAATTTAATATTTTTTACAATATTATTCTTTTAGTTAAGAAAGGAAAATTTAATATGATAAGTATTATTTATAATTTTATTTTTTTATTAATTACTCTTTTTATTTTATTAAAAGTAATTGGATATGCTATTTATGAGATAAAACAATTAAAAAATAAAGTAGGAGGTATAGTTATTATTTCATTTTCTAGTGCTATAGTATTATTAGTAAATATAATCATGTGGATAAGATAGCTTAATAAAAAAAGAATATATAACACCTATTTTCTGTTTCTAAGTCAAATTATAAAAAAAAGACTACTTGAAAAGTTATAATTTGCAAATATTTGACTTAGGAACCTTTAATATAATTATATAATTTCAAAATCTATTTGTCTTAATAATTTGTTTGCATTTGTAACTTTTATTTTTACTTTATCACCAATTTTATATATTTTGGTTGTTCTTTCTCCTATTAGTGTCTTTTTCTGTTCATCATATATAAAATATTCATTTCCTAAATTTTCAAAACGGATTAAACCTTCTACTGTATTGGGTAATTCAACAAACATCCCAAATTGAGTAATTGAAGAAACAATTCCTTCATATTCTTCTCCAATTCTAGATTCCATATATTCTGCCTTTTTAATATCTTGTGCCTCTCTTTCTACTTGAGTTGCTACCTTTTCTCTTTCTGAAGATTGCTTTGCTCCATCTTCTGCTTTATTTTGGTGTTCTTCTATCCATTTATTATTTACAACATAATTATCTTCTAAGTATTTAGATATAATTCTATGAATAAATAAGTCTGGATATCTTCTAATTGGTGAAGTAAAATGACAATAATATTTACTTGCAATTCCAAAATGTCCTTTGTTTTCTGACTCATATCTTGCCACCTTTAAAGTTCTTAAAATCAAATTTGAAATTACTTTTTCTTCTTCTTTTCCTTTTATTTGTTCTAATATTTTTGAGAATTCTTTTGGATAAATATTTTCTTTATTTGCTTTAATTTTTAATCCAAAATTAAATAAAAATTTATTTAATTCATTAACTTTTTCTAAATCTGGTTCTTCATGTACACGATAAATAAAAGGTGCTTGTAGCCAAAAAAATTTTTCTGCTATTGTTTCATTTGCTGTTAGCATAAATTGTTCAATTATTTCATGTGCAAATGTTGTTTCATATTTTGAAATATTTTGAACATATCCATCTATATCTAAATCAATTTTGCTTTCTGGAATATCTAAATTTAAGTATCCATTTTCTAATCTTCTGTTTTTTAATATTTTTGCTAATTCTTCCATATTTTTAAATTCTTGAATATATTGTTTATATTTTTCTAGTACATTTTTATCTGAATCATCTAATATTTTTTGTACATCAGTATAAGTCATTCTTTCTGTTACATTTATAATACCTTTATAAACCTCTGAAGAAACTACTTGTCCATCTTGGTTGATTTCCATTATACAAGATAGTGTAAATCTATCTTCTCCCGCATTTAAGCTACAAATTCCATTAGATAATTCTCTTGGTAGCATAGGAATTACTCTTCCTAACATATATATACTAGTTCCTCTAATTAATGCTTCTTGATCTAGTAAACTATTTTCTTTTACATAGTAACTTACATCTGCTATATGAACCTCTAGCTTATAGTTGCCATTTGGTAACTTTTCAACTCTTACAGCATCATCTAAATCTTTTGCATCTTCTCCATCAATTGTAAAAATAATTTTATCTCTTAAATCTACTCTATTTGGTATATCTTTTTTATCTACTTTATTTCCACATTTTTTTGCCTCTTCTACAACTAAATCTGGAAACTTCGCTGGTAATTTATACTCTTTAATAAGAGATAACATATCTACTCCTGCCTGATTTACATTTCCTAATACCTCTACTATCTTTCCTTCAGCCTTTTTTCCCTTTTGTGGATACTTTGTAATTTGAACTAATACTTTATGATTATTTCTTGCTTTCCCAAAATCTTTTTTTGAAATATATATATCTGTTCCAAAATTTTTATCATCTGGTACAACAAAGCCAAAGTTTTTATTATTTTGAAATATTCCTACTACTGTATCTTTTTCGTGTTTTAAAATTTTTACAATTTTTCCTTCTGCACTTTTTAATTTGTTTTTCTCTTCAGTAATTTCAATTAAAACTCTATCTCCATTTAGTGCATTCAATGAATTATCCTTTGAAATGTATATCTCTTCTTGTTTATTTTCTAACATAACAAAACCAAATCCTTTTTGACTTTTTCTATATACACCTTCATAATATGTTTTTTCACTAATACGATATCTGTTTTTTCTATTTTTTTGAATTTTATATTCTTGCTCTAACTCTTCAATTACTTCTAAGAATTGATTATATTCTTGTTTTGGAACTTTTAATATCATAGCAATTTCCTTCGCTTTCATTGGAATATAATCTTTATCTTGCATAAATTCTAAAATTATTTTTTTTCTATCTTCCATTTTTTAATCCCTTTCCGTTAAACTTTTATATAATACGAAACATCGTTATAACATTCTTATTATATAAAAAAGGACTAGTTTTAATATAAACTGTCCTTTTTTTCTACATTTACTATTATACCATATATATAATTCCTAATGATATTGTTAATATTACAAATACAATTGATAATATAATTGTCCATCTTTTTTGTTTTCCTTCTTTTGTTCTTCCTTTATTTTTTTCATAAAAGTTACTTGTTGATGAACCTGTTATTGTAGAAGATAACCCTGCATCTTCTTTTGATTGTATTAATGTTAATATAATTAATATTAATGCTATAATCATATAAATTGCTATTAATATTGTTTTAACTATTTCCATTTCATATGCTCCTCTCAATGTCTTTTCTTATTATTACTTTGGTATTGTAACATACTTTTTATGAAAATGCAATGTTTTATAATATTATTTTTATTATTTTACTTTCAAATTTTTTTACTTTAATGTATAATGCTAATAAGGTGATATATTTATGAAAAAAATAATTATAAAATTATTTATAATTCTATTAATTTTATTAATACTTGCTGCAACTTTTATGTTTTTAATTGGATATGGCTATTATTCTGATACATTACATAAAAAATCATTAACTCAGTGTGTTGAAGATTTAACAAAAAGAGAACATTTTACACCTTTTAATCAACTTTCCAAAGATTATATAAATGCTGTTATTGCTGTTGAAGATCATCGTTATTATGATCATGGAGCAGTTGATTTTATAGGTATTGCTAGGGCTTTATATACAAATATTCGAGATAATGAATTTGATGAAGGTGGAAGTACTATTACCCAACAAGTTGCTAAAAATATCATTTTTAATCAAGACAAAAAATTGATACGAAAAATAGGCGAAATTTTTGCTGCTTTTGATTTAGAAAAAAATTATAGCAAAGATGAAATTTTAGCTTTATATGTTAATTCTAATTATTTTGGTAATGGCTATTATGGAATTTATGATGCAAGTATTGGCTATTATAATAAAGAACCAAAAGACTTAAATCTAGATGAAGCTTCTATGTTAGCTGGTATTCCAAATGCTCCTTCTGTATATGCTCCAAATGTTAACCCAGATTTAGCTAAAAAAAGGCAAGAACATGTTTTGAATCGTATGGTTGAAGCCGGTTATATTACAAGTGAAGATGCTAATAATATAAAATAATAATATGTAAAAACTAAAGATATATTATAAAATAAAATATACCTAATAATGTAAATATAGCTTATTATAATTTATATAAACCATTAAAAACTTTTTTTACATTTTAGGTATATTTTATTACATAATTATTTCTATTTGATGAATTTTTCTATCTCCATCTAGTTTAATATTATTTTCTACTTCTTCACCATTAAAAATAACTTTTTTAACTCCTGTATTTTTTCCTTCTGGATTTTTTATTTTAATATTATAAATACTTTCTTTCCATTTATATTGAATTTGGTATTCTTTCCATTCTTTTGGAATACATGGTTCTACTTTTAAATATCCTCTTTTTATTTTTAACCCTAATATATATTCAATTCCTACTTTATAATACCAACTGCTAGACCCTGTATACCATGTCCATCCACCTCTTCCAGCTAAATTACTTGTTCCATAAATGTCTGCTGCAATTACATATGGTTCTACTCTATATTTTTGGCTTGCTTCTTTATATCTAGCATGTTCTATTGGGTTAATCATTCTATATAGTTCTGTTGCTTTATCTCCAAATCCAAGCATTGCTTCTGCAATAATAACCCATATGGCACTATGAGTGTATTGCCCACCGTTTTCTCTTACTCCTGGTAGATATCCTTTTATATAACCTGGTTCTAATTTTCCTTTTTCAAATGGTGGATCTAATAATTTTATAATACCATTTTCTTTATCTACCAAATGATTTTCTAAGCTTTCTAATGATATATATTTTTTATCATTATCAGCCGCTCCTGAAATTATACTCCAACTTTGAGCTATACTGTCTATTCTACACTCATCATTTTCCATACTGCCTAAAACATTTCCATCATCCATAAAAGCTCTTCTAAACCATCTTCCATCCCAGCCATTTGTATTTAATGCTCTTTTTAAATTTGCTTTTATTTTTTCATATTTTTTTGCAGTTTCTAATTCTCCTATTTTATTACAAATTGGTATAAATTTATTTAAAATATCATATAGGAAAAATCCAAGCCAAACACTTTCTCCTTTTCCTTTATTTCCAACAGTACTAAATCCATCATTCCAATCTCCTGAGCCAATTTTTGGCAATCCATTTTCTCCAAAATTTATACTTTTTTCAATTGCCTTTATGCAGTGTTGATAAATACTTATCTTTTCACTACTTGTATTATATTTATCATATCTTTCATCTTGATTCTCTGCTAAAACTTCTCCTTCTAAATAGTTTGTTTCTATATTTAAAATGCTTGTATCTCCTGTAAACTCTATATATTCTGTAGTAAGATATGCTAACCATAATAAATCATCTGAAAATTTTGTTCTTATCCCTCTTCCGGGTTTCTTCATGCCACCAATGAAGCACATCTCCTTCTATAAATTGTTTTTTACTGTGTTTTATTATTTGATTTTTTAAGATTTCTGGATTTAAATATTTTAATCCAAGTGTGTCTTGTAATTGATCTCTAAATCCAAATGCTCCTCCTGATTGATAATATCCACTTCTTCCCACTAAACGACTTGTAATAGTTTGGTATGGTACCCAACCATTTAATATAATATTAGTAGATTCTATAGGCGTATAAATTTGTAATCTTCCTAATAGTTCTCTCCAATAACTTTTTACTTTTTCTAATTCTTGTCTACAATTTACTAATTTACTATATTTATAAGCAATATTTTTACAGTCTATAGTATTTTTTTCTGCACCTAATATAATTGATATTTCTTTACTTGCAAAACTTTCTAATTCTATTTCAATTTCATATGCTAAACATGGCTTTTTTCCTAATGATTCTTCATTGTTTAAACATACCTTTTTTAATGCCTGAGGATTACTAATTCCACCTTTTCCTAAAAAGAAATTTTTATCTCCTGTATATGAAGATATTTTTTCACTACTCGATGTGTAAATTTGAATATTTTCTAATTCACTTTCATATAAATTCTTTGCTAATACAATATTGTTATTTTTATCTAAACTTGTTGTTATAAATCCATTAGATTTTATCTCATCTTCACCTATTACAGGCTTAATATAATAGTATAATTTTATTTTTTTTCTATTTGGAGCTCTATTTTTTAGATTTAAAATTCCTATTTTACAAGAGTCTTCTTTAGGTACAAACACAGTTAATTCTTGTTCAATTTCATCACTTAGATGTATATATTTTGCATATCCAAATCCATATACAATATTATAATTTTTTTCATCTGGCATTGGATTTAACCCTAATGACCATGCTTTTTGATTTTCTTTATCTTTTAAATATATTATTTCACTTGGAATATCATAGCTTGGATTATTACACCATGATGATATTCTATTTAATCTGCTGTTTTTAAACCAACTATATCCACCCATATTTTCTGTTAATACACATCCGAATTTTTCATTTGCTAGCATATGACTCCATACTGTAGGTAATCTATTGTTTTTATTTACTTTTATTAAATATTCTTTACCATCTTCTGAAAATCCACCATATTCATTATAATACTTTAGTTTTTCTATATTTTCTAAAATGTCAATATCTTCTTTTTCTTCTATAAATGTTTGTATTTTTGTTACTTCTTCTCCTATTGATTTATATTTTTCAAAATATTCTTCTTCTAATTCTTTTATATTATTTTCAATTCCACCTTTACTACTATCTATAATAATACTTGCTACAAAGCTTAAAAGGTTTATATCATTTTTATCTACTTCTCCTTTAGATAATGTAAAAATACCACCTTTTATATTTTTTAAGTAACTCATTTGTTCACTTAAAATTGTTCCTTCAATTTCTTCTTTTACATAGTTTTCATAACTATGTTTTTCTTCATCTATAATTACTATTTCTGTCTCTATATTTTTCGTTCTGAAAAATTCGTATGCTTTTAATACTTCTTTTATTACATAACTATCACTTGCATCTTTTATTTTCACTAAAACAATTGGCAAATCTCCTGATATTCCATACTTCCAAAGTTCATTTTGTTTATATGAATTTTGATTTGCTTTTTTTACATTTTTGCTTCTTACTGAATTATCAAAAATTAGGTATGATAGCATTTTTTGATATATTGCAATTTCTTTTCCTTTCATTCTTAAATATCTACTTTCCGCTTCTACTCGTGCTTTTGATAATTCAAATTCTACTTTTACATTTTGATTAGATTGATATTTTTCTAAATTCTTTTTAACTTTTTCCTTATTCTCTCCTACAGATAAAATAAAGTCAATTATGGTTTCTTCTTGTGGTTTAACTTTTACAATTCTTTTTAACGCTATAATTGGCTCTGTAACAAGACCCATTTTTTTTGATAAAGGAATTGAATTTTTTATCATATATGGTAAATCATAATTTCCTCTTCCTATAAACTTTTCTTCATTTATTTCATACTCTAAATCCCCAATTGTTTCACCTTCTGTGGATAACGTTGCTCTTGCATATAATCTTTGTCCATCTGTTTTTCTACTTCTTCTTTTTATTGTAATGCTTCCATTTTCTTCATCATAGCCTAACATTAAAAAAAGGTTATTAAATGCTGGATGTGCATAATCTTGTTCCTTTTCAGATAATACTGGTTCAAAATAGGCAGTTAATTCAATTATTTCTTCATCTTGTCCTTGATTTTCTAATATAATTCTCCTTAATTCTACTGGTTCACTAGAACTTGTTGTTATTTCTATCTTTGCTTTGATATTTCCATTTATTATCTCTTGCTCATCCTTATCTGGCATAAAACTAATTTGATATTGTGTTTCTTTTGACTCATTATGAGAGTAATTAGAACTAAATATTTTCTTACTTTTTATATTTTTCATTACAAAAAATATTCCTTGAGCATAATCATCTGTTTGTTTAAATCTATTTATATAATAATTTTTATATTTACTTACTCCACATCCCTTTTGATTCATCGCAATTGTATAATTTTGGTTTGCTATTACATTTCCTGTAATTAATCTTTCATCTATTTTATTGTAAGTAGTCTTAATATAATTCTCATAATCTTTGTATTTTAATTTTTCTACTTTTTCTTTTTTCTCCTTTGTAATAATAAATGTTTCTGGCATAGTTTCTTGTAGTAAAATACTAACAGCTCTCATTTCTGGGTTTTTCATAAATCTTTTTTGTAGAATTTGATTATTAAATAGATTATTTATCGCTAATAATATTAATCCTTGATGATGTGCCATATATGTTTTTACTACACTAGATGTTTTCCCTTTTTCTACCCTTTCTGGTGTATAGTCAATTGCTTCATAAAATCCATACTTACTATACATTCCTTCTCTTTCTAATTGCTTTAAATTTTCAAATTCTTCTTTTGGTAAATCATTTATTGCTAAAATCCCGCTATAACTTGATACTACCAACTCATCTGCTAGACCTCTTTTTAGTCCAAGCCATGGTATTCCAAATGCCTTATATTGATAGTTAGATTTTAAATCTTTTACATTAAAGGCTGATTCAGAAATTCCCCAAGGTATATTTAATTTCTTAGCATATTCTTTTTGACTCATTATCATGAATTTACATGATTCATCTAGCAAACTTCCTGTATATCTTGGAATATTAATATTTGGCATTAAATATTCAAAAGCTGTTCCTGACCAAGATATTAATCCCTTATATTTTCCTAAAGTAGTTAATGTTCTGCTTAAGTAATTCCAATGTTTAGATGGAATATCTTTTTTTGCAATAGCAACTAAACTTGCTTGCCTTGCTTCTGAAGCCAATAAATCATAATAAGAATCTGTTAATTTGTTTTCTTCTATATTAAATCCAATTGAAAAGATTTGTTGTTCATAATTATATAAAATAGAAAAGTCGGTTGATTTTATTGTATTATCTATGATTTTTAATAATCCTTGAATTTCTTCTTTTTCTTCTTGTGTTACCTCTTGTAATATTCCTTCTAGGAAAGTTTTTACAACATATAAATACCCTACTAAATTTCCACTATCCACAGTAGATATATATCTAGGAATAAGTGGTTCTTTTGTTCTTATTTGATACCAATTATACAAATGTCCATTCCATTTTGGTAAACTTTCTATTGATAAAATTACATTTTTTAATAATTCAAGAGCATCTTTTTTTGTAATATAAAGTAAATCATATGCAGATATTATTGCAAGCATTGATAAACCAATATTTGTTGATGATGTCCTTAATACTATTTTATCTTTTCTATCTTCTTGATAGTTGTCTGGAATTAAATAATTGTTTTCTTTTGTTAAATAATTAGCAAAAAATTCCCAAGTTTTTTTACCAATTTCTTTGATATATTCTCTATCTTTTTTGTCTAGCTTTTCTATAGCTGTTTCTTTATTTTTTTCTTTACTTATATACCACATATATGCTGGTATTAAAAGCCATAAAATTCCTAAAATCACTGCAAATATGCTTCTACTAAATACTCCTATACCTATGCAAATAAAGCTCACTATAACATTTATAGACATTTTATTATAATAAGATATTAAATCAGACTTTGCTTGTTTTTCTGCTTCTTCTGAAGTTGTCCACTCTAATAAATGTTTATGACTAAAATTTATACGATACCATGTTGTTAAAATAGCTTTTGCAGATGTATAAGCTTTATAAGGCAAGCATCCTAATGTTATAATACCTCTTAATAAACTTCCTCGTATTCCAGATATTTTAGGAGCAAAGGTCTTTTGCTTTTGCTCTCCTTCTTTTTTGAATATTAATTTATTTAGCAACTCCAATATAAATGGAATTATATAAATACATATCATCATAAAAATAATTCCGTATATTTTTTTATTATAAACAATTCCAATTATATTAGTATATACCATAGATATTATTACAGAGATTTCTAGTAAACTTCTTCTTAAATTATCTAATATTTTATATTTAGAAAGTAAGTTTAATGGACTTTTCTTTTTTAGCCATTTAGTAATTTGCCAATCTCCTCTAATCCATCTAGATAATCTTACCATAAAACTATTATAGTGTGTTGGGTAACCATCCATAAGCAGAATATCAGATACCAATCCACAACGTAAGTAACACCCTTCTAATAAATCGTGGCTTAATACAGTATTTTCTGGTATTTGATTTTTTAAAACTTTAGAAAATGTCTTTAAATCATATATTCCCTTTCCTGTAAATATCCCTTCGTAAAAATTATCTTGATATATATCAGATATTGCATTTGTATATGAATCTATACCTCCTGCACCTGCAAATATTTTTGTAAATAAAGTTTTATAGCTAGTATCTAAATCTACACCTACTCTTGGTTGCATAATTCCATATCCATCTACAACAATATTTTTTTCTTTATCTATTTTAGGTTTATTTAAAATATGTGCCATTGCACCTACTAATTCAAATGCAGAATTTAAAATTAAGTCTGTATCTGCATCTAATGTGATAATATATTTTATATTTTGCATTTCACTTTTTATTATTTCTGTATTTTTATCTTTTTTAATATATTCTTCTAATGTATTTTTACGAAATGGATTTTTAATATCTCCTAGTAAATATTCATTTAGTTGGTTTAACATTCCTCTTTTTCTTTCCCAACCAAGATATGAATTTTCACTTTCATTCCATTTTCTTTCTCTATAAATAAAATTAAATATTGGTATATCTTGTTCTTCTTGTGTTGTATATTTTTTATTTAATTTCTCTACTTGTCTGTCTCCTTCTTCTATTATTTCTTTATCAAATTTTTCTTCTTTATTTTTGCTTTCAGTACAATCACCTAATAAAGTAAAATATATATTTTTAGATTGATTTGCTAAATAATAAACTTCTAATTTTTTCATTAATTCTTCTACTTTTTCTTTTGAATTTAAAATTGTTGGAACTACGACCATAGTTTTATTTTCTTTATTTATTCCATTAGAAAAATCTAATTTTGGTATTAATTTTGGTTTTACTATTTTACTTAATAGATATTGAATAATTTGTGTAGATACTTCTGATGCAGGAATAAAAAATATAATAAAATTTAGAAGTAATAACCATATATTTTGAATTTTAGTATTTAGCAAACTACCAATACCAAAAGAAATTAATATACTAAGAAGTATATTACCAAAAATATAATATTGTACTTTCCTTTTTTTAGTTATTGTTTTACTTTTTTTATAGTTTAAAGCTTCATAAAGGCTTTCAATTCCATTATCAATTAAATAATATCCTATATGCCTCTCTTTACTATCTATTGGTCTTGAATTAGCCAATTCTAATACTTTCCTTGTAATATATATTTCTGATATTTTTGTTTTTTTCGACAATTCTTTTATTTTTGTTCTATAATATTCTTTTGTCTTATTATCCATTTTTTCGTATATATTGCTTGGATCTTTTTTTAGTAGCTCTTCTACTCCATTTATTTTTTCAAATATTTCCAAAAAGTTAATTCTTTGTATTTTTTTTATACTTGTTATACTATTGCCCATTAAAACCTTACGAACAGCTATATCAAAATGTTCCTTTTTTATAATATCAGATATAGTCATACCAGTTAGTTCAATTGTTTCTTCAAGTGCATTCAAATAACTATATCCCTTTTTACCATATCTTTTTAAAATATAAGACATATATTCAATAAATGGATATTGAACATCTTTACCAATCTTTTTAACAGTTTTATTTTTAAAAATTTGTTGTGATTTTCCTTTATTTTCTATTAGTCTTTCTGCTATACTTTCCGCCTTATATTTTTGTATTTGCGAAATATAAATCTTCTCACAAACTTCTCTTATATTTTCTATAATAGCAATTTCTAAAAATAAACCAATATTCCAAAATTCTTCCATACTAAGAGTTTTCTTAGTTTGGTAACTTGCCAAATACTCTTCTAAATCTTTTTTTTCAATTTTATTATCTGTATATGCGACTATTTCAGAAGCAATTACATATATACGTGCAAATCCTTTATATGCTCCATTAGATATTCCTAAAAAATTTATATATTTTTTTAATGTTAATTCCTTTTGAATTTGTTTTACTATTTCTTCAATTACATATAAATTATCTAATAGCCATTCTCCAGCAGGATGAATACTAATTCCTAATTTTAAATGTTCATTTAATAAATTATATACTTCTTGTATAACCTTAAAACTTTCTAACATATGTGGTACAGGATAAGTATCTTTTTCGGACTTACTTGTTAAATTATGGTTAGATGCTATCTTTTGTAGATGATTTATAAGCTGAGTTTTATCAAGCATCGTTCCATTTATTTTTAATATTTTATTTTTTTTCAAAAAAATTCCACTCCTTGCAAATATGTTTTATCCATATTGTTTGCAAAGAGTGGTAATTTTATACCATTATATTATCTTTCTTCTTGCTCTTCTGTTTTTGATTCTTCACTAGCAGAATTTTCTTGATTTAATTCTCCTACTTTTGTTACTTTCATATAAATATTTCCTTGTTCATCCTTATCCATTTGCATTGCTGCAAATTGTTCAGTTTTTAATATGCTATCTTTGTAGTAATTTATAAGGTCGTTTCTATTAATATCACTAAATTGTATATATTTATTTTTATCTTTCATGTTAGCAATTTGTATAATGTAATCCGAAATCTCTTCAGAAATTGTATTTTCAGATCCTCCTCTATTTGTGTAAACTTTTTTTCCATTGCATATATCAACTGATTCTTCTGTTTTTCCCTCACCACAATATTTTGTATATACATGTATATTATACATATATTCTCCTAGTGTTTTTGATAACTTTGTTTTTATTATATTAAACTGCAATTGGTTTATCTTATCTGCTAATCCGCATTAATTCTGTATTTTGTAAATCATCACGATCTAAAATTTTTTTAATTTCTTCTATATCTGACAATATATTATCATTTATTTTTAAATCTTCTAAACTTTCACCATTTTGTAAAACTTCCCCTATTGTAGCTGGTTCATTTTGTCCTGAATCTTTAAACATCCCTCCTAACATAGAAAATCCACCTATAAAAACACCTCCAGCTACAGCTAATGCATAAATTTTTTTCTTTATATTTCCTTTGTAATTTTCTTTTTTCCCTGAATTTGGTCTTTTTATTTTCTTTTTTTCATTTTTGCTATTTATTCCATTCATTTTCTTTGGACTTTGTCTATTCATTGCATTTATTTTATTTGGATTTTTTGTTGGTTGTGGTTTTTTTGCATTTTCTAATCCATCTTTATTACCGTTTATTCCATATTTTTCAACAAACTCATTTCTTCGATTGCTCATATTTTTTCTCCTTTTAATATTATATATATATTATAACACACTTTTATAATAAATGGAATACTTTTTATTCATAAAAATATTCTTGAATTCCATTATAAATCCCCCACGCCAATCTATTTTGATAACTATCTTCTAATAAATTCTTCTCTTCCTCTGGATTTGATAAAAATCCACACTCAACAATAGATATAGGTATTTCTACATGTTTCATAATATATACTGTATCTAATTTCATTGCTACTCTATTATTTTCTTTTTGTATGGATTCATTTAAATTTTCTTGTAATTTCTTTGCTAACTTTATGCTATTTTCATCACTTGCTTTATAAAAGCATTGCCAACCAGAATATTGTTCTTGTGGTATTTTATTTAAATGTATTGACACAAAAATATCTGCTGAACTGTTATTTCCAATTTTTACTCTATTATGAATATCAGAAATCTTTTTTTGCTTTAGTGTTGAAGCATCTAAATCATAAATTGCATTTTCATCTGAACGTGTTAAAATTACATTGCAACCACTTTGTTCTAATAAATTTTGTACTTTTAAAGTTATTTTTAAGTTAGTTTCTGCTTCTGTTGTTCCGAGATGAACTCTCTGCGCCTTCATCTGGTTTCCCATGACCTGCATCTAATATTACTGTTTTTCCGGACACTGGAGTTGCAGTTGTTTGTAATGTATTTCTGTCTTCTTTAATTGTGTTTTGATTATTTGCAATCTGAAATGAAAAAGCAAAGACTGCAATTATCAAACATAGTATTGAAATTTGTATTCTTTTTTTACTAATTAATATCATAAAAAACTCCTAATATAAATAATTTATTATTATTTATATTTAGAATTATTCATTTTTATTCCTAATTTATATTAATTAAGACTTAAAATCAATATGTTAAGTTATCTATTTTATAAACAAATAGTAAAAGATATATTTATTTTTCAAAATTAGTATGATCTTGAATTTTTGGATTTTTTTCAAAAAGTTCAGGAAAACTTTTATAAAATCCTTCACTATATTTAGAAATGTTAATCTTTTTAATAAGCTGTTCATCATACAATCTTTTTACAGTATTTTTATTTTCCTTTCCAATAGCATCATAAAGTTGTGATGTTTTTATTCTTTCATTTTGTTTAGTATCATACATATCCTCTGCACCATCTAAAGTAGCAATATCATATTTATCTGATGAATATGTTAAATCTATATCATTTATTAATTGAGGTTCAGAATCTTTATTTGTAACTTTATAACATTTAACTTTTTGAGGAATATCTGAATCACGAATGTATATTTTACATGAATGTTCATCGATTAATTCACCAGATGACTTAAAAATTCTAATCAAATTTTTTCTATAAAGTTCTATATTTTTTTTATCAAACATTTTTATATTTATAGCTCTGCTATAATTTCTTTCAACATTTTGACCGCTGAGTTCTCTCATCTGAATCTCTAATTGTTGAAGTATGAGTCATAATTAGAAACGTTGATTCAAGCTGAGAATCTTCATCTATTTCAAATTTTATAGTTCCAGACTTAGCTTTCCAATCATCTCTAAAATTAATTGAGCTACCTTTATCATCAATATGAATTAAATCTAAATATCTATCAAATTTATCAATTAATAAATTACTAAATTGAAAACCATAAAATGAAGTAAAAATTCTATATATTTCCTCATATACAATGCTTCTTTTACTAAACTTTGAATCAAGTTTTGGCAAAATACATTCTTTAATAAATTTTTCCTTTATTTGTTCTTGAGATAGCTCTGGTGTAGTTTTTTTTAATTCACCTCTAAAGTTATTTGTATCAGAAATATTGCTTAAATTAGATTTTTCAATAGAGTTTAATTCTTCAATAGCATTTTCTTCTAGATTTTTCACAGGTAAACTCTTTATTTTATTTGGTTTATTTAATATTTTACTAAAAAAATTTTTTAAATTATCTATAATACTCATCATTTTACCTTTCAAATATACGATTATTTCTACTTAAATTATACATATAAACAAATGAATGTTAATATATCAAAAAAAATCTTTAATCAAAATTTTAACTTTCTGATTTTTTATTTTATAAAGAAAGTGAAAAAAAAATTGAGCTCATTTTAAAAATAACTTCTTTGTCTTAATCACTATTAATCAAATGTATCGGTAAATTTTGAGTTTTTAAAATCTTTTTTAAACATTTAGGTAATATATTATAATCTTCTATTTTATCTAAATCTAACCATTCATATTGCAAATATTCTTTTCCTTCTTTATTATGCATAGTATGATTTATGTTCTTATCTTCTTCTTTTAGAAATTCTACTTCATATAAGAAATAAATTTCGTGATATTTCTTATTTTCCATTATAAAAAAATTTTCAATTGTTGCAACATATCTTTTTATTTCTATTTGTTTTGCTAATTCTTCCTGCATTTCTCTTTTTATTGTTTGTTCTGAGCTTTCTCCTATTTCAACTCTACCACCTGGTAAACAGTAATGCTCTTTATTTATATTTTTATGTACTAATATTTTATTATTATGTGTTATTACTACTCCTGCTCTTATATTTAGTTTATAATCTTTAACATCTAAACTTAAGTCCATATATATTTACTCCTTTTTTGTATTTTATCATTTTTATTTAATTATATCAACTATAAAAAACAAAATAGGCAATAAATAGTAATATTTTTTATTTTTCTTTTACTTTAATAACATTATTAAGCAAGATAATTTCATTTATAATTTTTTTTAAATTTTTATTTTCTGTAATTTCTATTACTATATAAATTTTTACTTTATTTTCGTTTGAGTTTGTGTGTACGGATTGAATGTTAATATTATTTTTTGCAAAAATATTTGTAATTTCTAAAACTAGATTTTTTCTATCTAATGCTAATATTTCTATCTCTTTTTTCTTTTTTGCTTCTTGTTTTTCTTTTTTTAATTGTTTTAATATATTACTTTTGGCTTTTGCTGTTTTTACAATTTCTAGCCATTCTTCTTTTACTTTAATATTTTCATCTGATGTTAAAATTTCAACAATATCGCCATTCTTTAATTTTGTAATAACTGGCATTTCTATACTATTAATTTTGCATCCTACTATATGTCTTCCAATTTGTTCATGGATCAAATAAGCAAAATCAACTGCTGTAGCTCCACGTGGTAATACTTTTATATCACCTTTTGGCGTAAATAAATACACTTCATCATCTAATAATTCGCTTTTTAATGTGTTTAAAAATTCTTTTGGGTCTTTTATTATATTTTTTAATTCTAGGCTATCATGAATGCCATATAATTTATTTTTAAATTCTAATTCTTGCTTATTTTCTATTTTTCCTTTTTGAATATAAGGAAAATAATTTGTTATTCCATATTTTGCTATTTTATTCATCGTATAACTGCAAATTTGAATTTCAAGTATAACTCCTTTTTCACCTAATATAACTTCGTGTATTGCTTGATACATATTATTTCTAGGAGTTGCTATATAATCCTTAAAAGTTCCTGGAATTAAATTATACAAAGTGTTTATTATTCCTAATATTCTATAACAATCTTGCTTCTTATTTGTTATTATTTTTATAGAAAATAAGTCTTTTATTTCTTCTATATGAATTTTTTTTTGTCTCATTTTTTTATAAATATTATATATATGCTTTGTTTCTATTTTCACACTTGCTATAATTTTCTGTCTTCTTAGCTGTGTTTTAATTTCATCTTTAGTCTTTTCTAATAATTGTTTTGCTTTATTAATTTGCTCATCTAATTTATTCGTAATATTTTCATATTCTTTTGGATATAAAAATTTAAATGCTCCATCTTCTAATTTCATTTTTAAATCATACATGCCTAATTTATGTGCTATTGGTGCATATAATTCTATAGTTTCTTTAGAAATTGCAATTTGTCTGTCTCTTTTTAAATATTGTAACGTGCTAATATTGTGCAATCTATCTGCTAGTTTTAATATAATAATTCTAATATCTTTTTCCATTGCAATAAACATTTTTGTATAATTTTCTGCTTGTTTTTGTTCTACTGTTTTAAATAAATAACCTAATTTTGTTACTCCTTCTACTATTTGAGCTATTTGATTACCAAAAATGTTATCAATATCTTCATAAGTTGCTTCGGTGTCTTCTACTACATCATGTAATAAAGCAGCACATATTGTTTCTGTGTCTAAATTTAAATTTGCTAAAATATATGCTACATGCATAGGATGAATAATATATGGTTCTCCTGATTTTCTTAGTTGATTTTTATGTTTTTCTTTAGCATATTCATATGCTTCTAATATTTTTTTACTGTTAATTGTTTTATTTTTTCTTTTTGCTTGATATAAAATATCTTCTATATTAATCTCCTTTTTTACTTTCATATATTTCCTCTCATATCAATATCCTCTTTTGTATGAATGATATCTACAAACATTATGAAATATTTCTTTTTCTATATAAAATTTTTCTCCAGTTTTATTAATTGACATATTTCTTACTTGCTCATCTAAACACATTCTACAAACTGTACATTGTTTTTTATTATGTATAAAATTAATATCTTTTTTGTTTAAATCAAATATGTATTTAGAATTAACTTCAGCAAGAATTGGACAGAAAGTCGCTTTTAGTCCATCTTTTTGCATCCATATTTGAATTCCTTCTCCTCCGTTTTGGCAATATGGTTTATTATCTAATTGATATTTTTTATATTCTTGTAAATCTAAAAATATTTTAGGTATTCTTATTTTTAGATTCTTTTTACTTGCTATTGTTGTAATATCTTGTACTATTTCTCTCCATTTCTTTGGTTCTATATGCTTTAATATTATTTTTCTATCTAGTAATGCTTCAAAACTACCAGCATGAAAAGTATACCATCTAATTCCTAATTTTGAATAATGTTCTATTATTTCTTTATAATCATCTTGGTTTATATTCCATAGAGTTGGTTGTATTTTTACAGTTATATTATTATTTAAGCAAAACTCAATTGCTTTATCTATTTCTTCTATTTTTATATTTTTTGTTCCTTTTAAAAGTTGCAATTTCTCATTGTTTAAAGTATCTACACTATAGCTAATATATACTATATCTTTTTTATTTATCCCTTCTGTTAATTTTTTTACTACATTTATTCCATTATAACCTGATGTAGAAAACATTACTTTTTTATTATTTCTTATAAATTCCTTTGCTATCAAATTACAAAAGTTTGTATCGACTGAAACATCAGGATTTCCTAATATGTATGCATTTTTTAAATTTGGTAATTCTTTTATTATCATTTTTATTTGTTCTATTGTTCCTTGATAATCTTTATATTTATTTCCATAATTTTCTTGAGTACATCCTATACATGAACAGGTACATTTTTTTCTCCCATATGTACCTGTATATAGCGTTATTTCTTTTACATTATTTAATAAATTAGCCTTGTCCATTCTATCCTCCTATTTAAATATATTATTAGTTTATGTTTTGGACTTAATTTTTAGAACTAATTTAAAATCTTTCCACATTATAAAAAAGATATAGATTAATTATTAATCTATATCTTTTTTATATATTACTTATTCTTCAGCTTTTCTTTTATCAATTGCATAACTACTTCCCATAACAGACTTAGCAGCATGTTTTACCTGAGCTCCTATTTCACCAATTTCTAGAATATTGTGAAATCTACCTGTATCTGAAACAACAACCCCTATTGATAATGAAGTTAATGGAAATTGTTCTATAATACCTTTTCTATTTTCCACTTCTATGTAACCTCTTTCTAGATCTTCTGTTGTAAAATATTTTATTACATTTTTATCAAAATAAGCTATTATATTTTGACATAATTTTTCACAGCTTGTTCCTGGTACAATAGCTATAAAATCATCTCCTCCGATATGTCCTACAAATGTATTTTCTAATTCATCACTATGGATAGAGTTTATTAATGTTTCTGCTGTAAATTCTATTATTTCATCTCCTTTTAAGAAACCATATACATCATTATAAGCTTTAAAGTTATCTAAATCAGCATATAGTACACAAAAAGGCTCTTGTCTTAAAATTCTTTTCTTTAATTCTGCGTGTATTTGAACATTTCCCGGTAATCCTGTTAATGGACTTACTCTTCTGTTACTTGATAATAATCTGTTCAGGTTTTTTACAGTATAATATAAGTACTGTTCATCTACTGGTTTTTTTATAAAATATTCTATGGACTGTTGCAAGATTTTTACTCTATGGTCTTTACCACTTTTTGAGGAAACTACAATAACTGGTGTAATTGTGTTATCTTCATCCTTTCGTATTTTTGTGCATAAATCTACAACATCTCTATCTATTGCATCTTCATTTATTACAATTAGAGATGGTATATTTTTTAGAGCAATGTCTATTTGTTCTGTTTTTACACTTATAAATTTATACTCTGGATCATTTTTAAATAATTCTCTAAATATCACTATAGAAGAGTCATCATCATCTATAATATATATTTCTTGTACCATATATTCGCTCCTTTGCTTGAATTTTTAAATAATTATATACAAAAAATTATGTTTTTTTCAAGTATTTTTCTTTTTTTTCCTAATATCAATTTTTTTGCTTAATATTTCTGTTATTTCTTTTGTATTAATAGCAGGGAATGCTTTTTTTAACCTGTATACATTTTTATATAAATGTAATATAGTTCGATTTCTTTTTCTTTTTAGTTTATCAACTATTAATTGAATATTTTTAGTAGACACTGGCTTTTCTATGTTTTTTGCCTCTTTGCTTATATTTTTAATTTCTTTTAGTTTCTCTTTTATTTCTTTATTTATATTTTCTATTTTTTCTAGTGTTATTTTAATATTTTTTACTTTTATAATTGATACAATCATATCTACAAAAAATATAATTGTTGTAATTAATATAATATAATTTAATAATCCGATTATCTATATAAGAAATCATTTGATTTACAAATGGATGTATAAATTTAATAAAAATTAGTGATAATATACCCCAAAAAATTGAATTTGTTAAACATACTCTTCCTTGAAAATTAAATTTTTGATTTGAATAATCCCAATATTTTGTATGGAAGGTCTTTTCTAGTAAAACTCCTACTAAATATTCCCATAAAGTTAATACAATAGTTGCTATAATAAATAATAAAATTAAATTATATTGAAACTGGTTTAAGAAAGCAATTATAATAATTGCTCCTATACCATAAATTGGACATAAAGGTCCTATTAAAAATCCTGTATTAATAATTTTCTTTTCTATTACAGACCTTATCACACTTTCCATAATCCATCCCAAAAAAGAATAGATAATAAAATATGTTAATATTTCAAATAATTGTTGTCCCATTTTTTCCCCTTTTAATAAATAACCTCCTACAAAATTTTTGTAGGAGGCTATTTTCTATTTTCGTACTAATACTTTAGATACTGTACTTACATCATTTTCATTATAGACTCTTACCTCTAATTTGTTTTCTCCTTCATGTAGTGGATAAGCATATTCAAATTCTTTTCTTTGCTCTAATGGTAATACTTGATCTAAGTTTAATCTATTTTTATCTGTTTCATTTATAATAAATTCAACTCTTTTTATTCCTTGTTCATCAGATGCTTTTATAATAAAATTGTCTGAACCATCAGTTGTTATTTCTAATTTTGGTTTTTTAGATCCAACTACATCTTGCACCTTTCTTTCAGTTTTGTTATTAATATCTACTACAACTATTGTTAGTGTATGTTGACCTTCTGGTACATCTATTAATTGCTCTACTTGCATACCATCAATATCAATTCTTGTTTCTTCTTCTTCATCCCATCTATATGTCATATATGATAATTGTTCTTTTCCATTAGCTGTTATTTTTACATTAGGATCTTCTTTTTCTATAATTATCTCTATGTCTCCTTGTATTGTATATGGCTTTTGATAAGTTATTTCTTGTCCACTTACATCCATTGCATATACATTTAGGATATTATCTCCTGTTGGTATTTCTATTTTTTGATTAACCTTCTTTTGTCCATTCACTGGTATTTCTGTTGTTTCTTCATCATTCCAGCTATATGTTACTTTTGATAAATTTTGTTCACTTGTCACTTGTAACATTATTTCTGTTGCTGATGTATCTTCTACATATATTGTTGGTTTTGTTGGTAGTTTTCCCATTTTACTATTTTCATATACTGAATAAGAACCACTACCTATCATAAATACTCCGAAAACTAGTATTGCTATAGAGAAAAATTTTAAAATTGTATTTATTTCAATAGGTCCATGGCTTTTATTTTTAGCTTTTTTTTCTTTCTTAAAGTTATCTACACTTAATATTTGATTCAAAATTTTCACCTCATTTGTTTTTCTATAAAAGATTATAACACAAGCTTTATTTGTTGTAAACGATTTATTTAAGAAAAAAGATAGAAATATTATATTTATTTCTATCTTTGCTTTTATATTAATTTATTTCATTTTTAATTTTGTGCATATGGAAGTATAGCAATATGTCTTGCTCTTTTTACTGCAACTGTAATGTCTCTTTGATGTTTAGCACATGCACCTGTTGTTCTTCTAGGTAAAATTTTTCCTTTATCATTGATAAATTTCTTTAATTGTTCAGGATTTTTATAGTCTAATTCAAAGTTTTTATCACTACATAATACACATACTTTTTTTCTTTGTTTTCTAAATTTTGGATTATAATCCTCATCATAATTTTTGTTGTTATTTTTTCTATTTTGTTTTTTATCAGCCATTTTAATTTTCCCCTCCTCTTGATTTTAGAATGGTAAGTCATCACTTGAAGATACTTCAAAATCTGAACCCATACTACCAGGCGCTGTATTTCCAAATGTGTTTTCAAAATCACTTGTACTCTCGCCTTCTCTTTTACTATCAGCAAAATAAGCTTCTTCTGCAACTACTTCTGTTACATAATGTTTTGTGCCTTGATCATCATCCCAAGTTCTTGTTTGTATTCTTCCAATAATGCCTACTTGTTGACCTTTCTTAAAGTATTTACTACAAAATTCTCCAAGTTTACTCCATGCTACAACATTTATAAAGTCTGCTTGCCTTTCTTCTCCTTGTCTTACAAATCTTCTGTTTACTGCTAAACTAAAGGAAGCTACTAATGTATTATTTGTTTGTGTATATCTTACTTCTGGATCTCTTGTTAATCTTCCCATTAATATTACTTTGTTCATTTTTATCACCTTTCTTACTTTAAATAAAGGCCCCTTACTTTATTTAATTCTATTATTTTCGGCTTATGCCTATTTTTAGTTATATTTATATATTTTAATTTATATAATAAAACTAAATTATTTTTTTACAACGATATATTTTATAATATCATCTGTAATTCTGTAGATTCTTTCAAGTTCTGCAATTGATTCTGGTTTAGCTTCAAAATTAAATAGTAAATAAGTTGCTTCACTAAATTTTTTTATTTCATAAGCTAATTTTTTCTTTCCCATATTTTCAACTTTTTCTACTTTTCCGTTTTCATTAATTAACCCTGTAAATTTTTCCTCTAAAGCTTTTATCCCAGCTTCATCGGTATTTGGATTAACAATGATAATACTTTCGTATTTGTTCATTATTGTCACCTCCCTTTGGATTTATAACCTACATTTTTATGTAAGTAGAGATTTTTGATTTTGCATATCATTTTTTATAATTTTATATTATTTTATTTTTCATAAAAATAGCTATGCTTTTCAAAACAAAGTTATTTTACCATATTTTATAATTTTTGGCAAGTAATTTTTAAACTTTTTTATTTAACTTTTAGTTACTAAGATAATGTTTTTGGCTATCATATGCCAATAAATATTTAATTATTATATAGTAACAATTTCTATCCAATTTTGCTGTTAATCTCTTTTTTCATTTTATTAATAATTTTCTTTTCTAGCCTAGATATATAACTTTGAGATATACCGTAACTCATCTGCTACCTCTTTTTGTGTTTTTTCTTTTCCTGTTTTAAATCCAAATCTCATTTCCATTATATCTTTCTCTCTATTTTTTAATTTTGATATAGATGCCCTAAGAAGAGATTTGTCAACTTCATCTTCTAAATTTCTAGATGTAATATCTGGTTCTGTTCCTAAAATATCAGAAAGTAATAATTCATTTCCATCTCTATCTTTATTTAATGGCTCATCTATTGATATTTCACCTTTTATTTTATTGCTTTTTCTTAGGAACATTAATATTTCATTTTCTATACATCTGGATGCATATGTAGCTAGCTTTATTTTCTTTTCTGAGTTAAAAGTATTTACCCCTTTCATAAGACCTATCGTGCCTATAGAAATTAAATCTTCAATTCCTATACCAGTATTTTCAAATTTCTTAGCTATATATACAACTAGCCTTAAATTTCTTTCTACTAGTATTTGTCTTGCTTCCAAATTATTTGGTTCTGATAATTTATTAATTAATTCTAATTCCTCTTCTTGTGGTAATGGAGGTGGCAAAGTTTGACTTCCTGCTATGTAAAAAATAGGTAAATATTCTATTTCATTTTTTTCATTTAGGTATTTTGCACAAATTGTGTCAATACTGTTTTTTACAAAATCTACTAATTTCATTTTGTTCACTCCTTTTTTAGTTTTATCATCTTATATTAACTCAATTCCCATTAAAGCCCTGTATTCTCCTTTTTTGGTTAATGATTTATTATAAATTCCTATAATTGCCTCTTTTTTAGTTTTTTCTTCTTCTGTAATGATTTTTATATATTCTGCTTTAATTCCTAATAACATTCCATTTTGTTTTCCTAAAGAAGAAAATGGAA
Organism: uncultured Clostridia bacterium; assembly: GCA_947627265.1. Lineage (GTDB taxonomy): Bacteria > Bacillota > Clostridia > TANB77 > CAG-508 > CAG-269. Next base: position 85,287 of record CANQVM010000001.1, read on the forward strand.
TAAGCTTTAATTTTGAAATGTAATTATCTTTTATTTGATCTGGTATGTCTGTTAAATCACCTCCTATTATCTTTTCTAAATTATTTAGAATCTCTTTTGGTATACATTCGTATAAAAGTGTATGCTCAACAACTACTACAGGTGTATTTGTAATTGGTTCTTTTAACATATTTCCTGTATCTAGCATCGCTTTTGTCTTTATTATAAAATCATTTATTTTAATTTCTATATTACAAAACATATCTTTTCTTGAAATTTTATTTTTTACAATTGAGAAAGCTGCTATTATAATAATAAAGGCAATTACTGCCGCTAACATTACTGTTTTTAATGGATATGTTCCTAAAAATAATCCATTTTTCATTATAATATCTTGTGGCTTAATAATATAAATAAGTGCAAATGCTACACCTCCAAAAGCAAAAGAGGCAAGATAAAATATTAATAAATATTTCCACATTTTTTTGATATTTTGTGGATTAAATGCTATGTATACAATTAAAATTGAAAGTATTATTTTTAGTAGAAGGCTAGAATAAACCTGAAACACTCCCATATACGCTATAATTGTATATATTGCTCCTAATAAACTTGCAAAAATTATTCTTAGGTGTTTATGTTTTACTTTCAAAATTATCCCTGTTGTAAATAAAATAATGTAATTCATAATAAAGTTTTCTAATAATACTATATCAACATATATAGTCATACAATCACCTGCAAAACTATTGTACTACTTTAATTTTAAAAATGTTGTCTTTTCTTATTGGCGAAAAAAAGAAATAATCGGTTAATTTCGATTATTTCTTTTTTCTTTTAATTATTTTCTTAAATATATTATTAATTATGACATAATTACATATTTTTATTTTTATTTTTTCTTAAAAATGATGGTATATCTAAATCATTTTGAGATGAACTCGTTTCTGTACTTGCTGGTATTGAATTTATTTTCTTTTCCCATGTTTTTGATACAATGTTATCTACTCCAATACTTGTTATTGGCTCATTTTTTTCAAATCCCGTTGCAATAACAGTAATTTGAATTTCATCTGTCATTTTTGGATCAGTAACTGTACCAAATATAATATTGGCTTCAGGATCAACACTACGTTGAACTAATTCTGCTGCTGTATTAACCTCATGTAAGCCTAAGTCTTCACCACCTGTTATATTAATAATAACTCCTTTTGCTCCTTCAATTGATGTTTCTAATAATGGGCTTTGAATTGCTTCTTTTGCAGCATCTTCTGCTCTATTTTCTCCTGATGCCTTACCAACACCCATATGAGCCATTCCTTGGTTTAGCATAATAGTCTTTACATCTGCAAAGTCAAGGTTTACTAATCCTGGAATTGCAATTAAATCTGATATTCCTTGTACACCTTGTCTTAATATATCATCTGCCATTCTAAAAGCTTCAATGATAGATGTTTTTCTATCTACAATTTGTAATAATTTATCATTTGGAATTACTACTAATGTATCTACTTTTCCTTTTAAACTTTCAATTCCACGTTCTGCTTGTGATAATCTTTTCTTACCTTCAAATGTAAATGGTTTTGTAACAACACCTATTGTTAAAATTCCCATTTCTTTTGCTACTGAAGCTACTACTGGAGCTGCACCTGTACCTGTTCCTCCGCCCATTCCGGCTGTAACAAATACCATATCTGCTCCTCTTAATACTTCTGCAACCTCTGATTTGCTTTCTTCTGCTGATTGAGCCCCAATATCAGGGTTTGCTCCTGCTCCTAATCCTCTTGTTATTTTTTCTCCTATTTGTATTTTTGTATTTGCTTTTGAAGTTTGTAAAGCTTGTCTATCTGTATTAACAGCAATAAAATCTACGCCTTTAATTCCAGCATCAATCATTCTATTTACTGCATTATTTCCAGCTCCTCCTACTCCTATAACTTTTATTGTCGCTGTTCCATCCATCATTGTTACATTATTTTCATCATTATACTCCATCATTTAGTTTTTTCCTTCCTTTCTTGAAACTATTTTATCTATTTTTTAGTTTCTATTTACAAAATGTACATTTTACATTTGCAATTTCCTATATATTTATAGATTTTACAAAAAATCTTAATGATTATTTGTATTATTAGCCATTGATTATTTTTATGACTAACCAAAAATTAATAACATTTTAAGAATAAAAAAAGTCTTTAACTTTTTCAATTACTGTTCTAATAAAACTTTCATTATTCTGTGTATCGATACTACTTGAAACTGTTTTAGCAAAAGGTCTTGCTGCTATATATCTAACCAATGCATAACTAGTTCTATAAATTGGCTTTACTGTACTAACAGCTCTACCTGTAGATATTTTTACAGGTATATTTAAATTTATTTTTCCTGCAACATCGCTTTTGTTTATATTAACAATTCCTTGACCTGTTAAAATAACATTATTTATTTTATGTTTTAATCCCTGATTTGTTATATCTTTGTTTATAATAGAAAATATTTCTTCAATTCTTGCTTCTATAATTTCAATTAATTCTGAACTTTTAATAATTTTATTTTTATTTGTGTCTTTACATGTATTTAAAATAATATCATTATCATTATCAATAAATGATTTTAGAGCTAGTCCATATTGCCTTTTTAATTTGTCTGCCTCTTCTTCTTCGATATTTAATACAAGTGCTATATCTTTTGTTATATTTTCTCCTCCTAATGGAATTGAGTTTGTATATACAAAAGATGATCCTTCAAATACTCCAATATCAGTATTACCAGCACCTATATCTAAAAGCATAATATTATCATGTAATTCATTTGTATCTAAGACTAAGTTTCTTTCTGCTAAAGAAATTGGTACTATCCCATCTATATCTAAGTCTATTCGTTTAAATATACTACTTAGTTGCCTTACATAATCTTTTTGTGCAAGTATAACTTGTGCACTTATTGTAAAGCTTGAACTTAAATTCCCTACTGGGTCTGTGACAACTGTTCCATTTTCTAATGTGATTTTATCTGGTACAATATCTATTAAACTTTCATCATCTGGAATTTCTATGTCTTTTACTTGCATAATAGCACTTTGCACATCTCTTATTGATATTCCAGAATATTTATCTTTTACCTCTTTTGTAATGCTATTTTGTACTATTGTTACATATTTACCTGGAATAGTTACATATGCAGAATTAATTTTTAAATTAGTCTCATCTTCAGCATCTTTTATTGTTTTTGCTAAACTTAAAACTATTTCATCTTCATTTATTATTTTTCCCTTCTTTAGTCCGCTACATTTATATGAGGTGCTACATACAATTTCAATTTGACCAAAATTATTTACTTCGCCAACTACTGTGCAAACCTTACTTGTTCCTATGTCTACACCTACTATTATATCTCCTATTGCCAAGTTAATTCCTCCATTTTTAGTATAAATTTTCTAAGTGTATATATATTACATTTTGAGAAAAATGTCAATAGGGATTGTTATATTTTTGTAACATTTTTGTAACACTTCTGTAATAAAGTTGATTTTAATAGAATTCATATTTTTTAAATATAAATTAAATGTAAAAAAATGCCAAAAAACCTTTTTTGGCATTTTTATTTTGCTATAAAATTATTTCACCATCATCTTTTTGTCTACTCTTTTCTCTATTATTTGTTGGCGGTTGTGTTGATCTATTTTCTGTTGACCTAATTTGTTTTTTAGGACTCTTTGTTACTCTTCCATTTTTAGGAGCAGATGTTTCTTCTTCTAATCCTTCTATACTTTTATTAGAAGCTTTCACATATGTTGCATTCATTTCTTCCCATTGTTTATATTCTTCATTATTACTATTTATATTAATGCTTCCTCCAAAAAAGCTTTTTAATACTCCACGCCAATCAGTAGATCTCTCTTTTTTTACTTCTACCATATATACTCCTTAAAGTTTCCTTTAAGTTTTCACCTCTCTTATATAAATTAAATAAATACATATTTATTGTAACATAAAAAAGCTAAAAAATCAAGCAATCGTGCATTTTTTTTATAAAATTACTTGTTTTTTACCTTCTTAGAACCTTAATTTTATCTTTTTTACATATTTAATATATTGCATTGAACTTAATCGAAAAGCCTTATGTTTTTATTTTTTTAAACTTTTTCTTTGGCTTTCCGTGAATTTATTTACACACGAAGTTCACTTAAGTGAATTTCTGGCATAAGATTTTGTCTAATATTAATTTTAAGTTTTTATATTTAACCTAAGCTTTACTTAAAAATTTCTTTAATAAGTTTGCACATCTTTCAGATGCTAACTTTAAGTTTTTATCAAATGTTGATGCATTTTCTCCATCTGGTATATCTGAAATACTTCTTACTGCAATAAATGGTACTTCATTTAAATATGCTACTTGTGCAATTGCTGCACATTCCATATCTACCGCATCAGCATTAAATTTAGTATGAATCTTATTTTTCATAGATATATCTGTGCAAAAAAGATCTCCTGTTGCTATTACTCCAAATTTTACTTTATAATCTGCATTCGGTGTTTCTTCTATTATTTCTTGTAATTTACCATTTAGTTCTTCACTACATTGAATTGAATCTCCAATACCTGTTATATACCCTTTGCTATGACCAAATGCTGTAATATCAAAATCATGTTGAACAACTTTATTACCTATTAAAATATCTCCTATTTTTAAGTCGTTAGAAAGACTACCTGATACTCCTACATTTATAATATACTCTAGTTCAAAATAATCAATCATAACTTGTGTTGTTCTTGCAGCATTTACTTTTCCAACTCCGCTTTGCACCAAAACACATTCTTTTCCTTCTATTTTTCCAAATACAAATCTTAAATTATATACTCTTTTAATTTCTATTTCTTTCATAGTATTTTCTATTGCTTCAAATTCTTCTTCCATTGCTACTATAATTCCTATTTTTTTCATACTAAATTTCATTCCTTTCTCGCTTCGCTCAAAGGCACACATAGATATGAAAGCCTTGAATTTGAAGC
>CANQVM010000002.1 GCA_947627265.1 uncultured Clostridia bacterium
TTAAGTCTACATCGGACATAAGCATAGTTGCAATAGTTTGGGAATCAACCTTATCTGTTTTAGTCTTTCTAAGGCTTTGACCTTTTACGTAAAGATTAGTTGGTAATGGATTAATAAGATAGATATTAAATCCTTTTTCGGTCAGAAAGTTTAGAATATTATTACTATAATGACCAGTAGCTTCAAGCCCTACTTTAATATTGTCTAATGAATTAGAGAACTGCATTAAAGAATTGTAGAGAGTTTCAAAACCATCTAAATTGTTTGTTATGGTTAATTTTTCAATTAATATTTCACCATCAGAATTCATAGCGAAACAATCATGTTTATCTTTTGCAACATCGATTCCAACATAAAGCATAATAAAACTCCTTTACAAAAAATTTTAGACAATGTGATCCACGAAATGCTTGTCGAAAGTAAACTCGTTCAATATTAAACATCAGGCGTTATCTAACTAATTAACAATTAAACAAACATCTGTGGTTAGAGTCTATTAATATAATCATCAAAGCGATAGTAAGTTGCACTAATCCACAGTGTCTATGTAGATATTATATAATGAATTTAAGAATAAAAAAATGTATAATTGGACTACATGTTCATTATACGAGTAAGTTGTAGGTGAGAATGATGAAATTAAATGAAATAAAAAATGCTCAAGATGTATATCAATTTATGAAAGACCATATAGAATATGGATGGATTGATATTAATGGGAATAAACATTTGAATACAATGAAGGAATTCCGTAAAAGTTATAGAACAATGTCAATAGAAGAAATACTTAAATATAAAATAGGAACATGTATTGATCAAGTTAATTTGATGAATTATTTATTGAATAAGATTAATATAAAAAATAAAATGTATTGTTGTAGAATTTTTGAACCAGATGATTATGGCAATCTAGAGGAAGAAGAACATATGCATTGTTTTGTGCTATATTATGAGAATAACAAAGTTTATCATATGGAGCATCCTAATTTTGAAAGAAAAGGAATATATGAGTATGATTCAGAAGAAGATGCAATAAAAACAATAGTAGATTATTATATAAAATTAAGAGGTGGAAAAGATAGTCCTACAAAAGAATTTTTTTATGTGCCAGATGGTATTAGTTTTAAAGATTTTAATAAATATATTAATCATATATAAAGGGAGTAAATAAAATGAAAATAATAACAATATGTGGAAGCTTAAAATTTAAAGATGAAATGATGATAGTTGCAGAAAAAATGGCTTTGGAAGGCAATTGCATATTGACACCTATTTATCCAGTATTAGAAAATTATGAAAGAACAGATGAACAACTAATGAAATTAAAAGAAGAACATTTTAAAAGGATAGAATTATCTGATACAATATTAGTAGTAAATGTAAATAATTATATTGGTAATAGTACGAATTTAGAAATAGAATATGCCCAAAAATTAGGAAAAGAAATTCTATATTACACAGATTTAATAAAGTGAAACTAGAATGACAACTTACAATTTATTTGAATATTTTTATATAAGAGTCAAGAAATTGGCTCTTTGTATTGCCAAAAGGAAATTTGATAAGAATGTAAAATAAAATTATTATATTCTATTGAAAAAATATTAAAATTTATGTTAAATTAAAAATAACTTATTCATATTTATATCAATCGCAAAAAGATTTCGGAGTTGTAGATATCTACACCACCCGAGCCAAAAAGAGTTTTTGTCGAACTTTTTGAAAGTCTTGATATAACTTAATTTTAAGAATAGAAAAAGTTTGATGAATACAAAAACTTAAACCGTTTCAAAAGAAACGGTCAGACTGTTAACAAAAATACTTTGTCAACAGTCTGAGCAAATATATACATATATTTGCTTTTTAATGATTCTTGTATTCAATAATATCTTCAATTTTACACCCTAAAGCAGGACACAACTTTGCCAAAGTATCAGTATCTAAAATATAATAGTATTGAATTTCATTTGCTATTTTGTTATAATTTAGAAAATATAAAATAAGTGTATGAAAAAAGGAGTCAAAATGGAAAATAAAGTCTTAAAATTAGCATCAAATTTACTAAATCATTCAGTAAAACTACAAAAAGGAGAAAAAATTTTAATAGAGATGTTAGGAACAGATTGTAGTGATTTAGCAATTGAATTAATTAAACAAGCAAAGAAATTAGGTGCAATACCATTATTTAACATTATAGATTATAAAGTATTAAAAGAAATGATTTTAAATTGTAATGTAGAGCAAATAGAGGCATATAGAAAATGTGACTTAATAAGAATGCAAGATGCAGATTGTTATATTGGAATTCGTTCAGCAAATCCCAGAGAGTTAGATGGAATTCCAAAAGAAAATATGGAAATATACAATAAAATATATCAAAATCCAATACATTTTGAAGAAAGAGTAAAAAATACAAAATGGTGTATTTTAAGGTATCCAAATGAATATATAGCACAAATGGCTAAAATGAGTTTAGAAGAATTTACAGAATTTTTTTATAATGTGTGTACTATTGATTATAGCAAAATGGAAAAAGCAATGGAACCATTAAAAAAATTGCTATCAAATACAGATAAAATTCACATTATAGGCCCAGGAACAGACTTAACATTTAGTGTAAAAGGAATACCAGCTGAAAAATATTATGGAACATTCAACATTCCAGATGGAGAAGTGGCCTCAGCTCCAACAAAATACAGTAGCAATGGATATATTACATATAACACAGAAACTACTTATAATGGAATAAACTTCAAAAATATCTATTTTGAATTAAAAGATGGAAAAATAATAAAAGCAGAAGCGGGCGATAAAACAAAAGAACTAAACGAAATACTTGATACAGATGAAGGAGCAAGATATATTGGAGAATTCGCCTTTGGATTAAATCCTTATATAGAAAGACCAATTGGTGATACTCTATTTGATGAAAAAGTAAAAGGAAGCTTTCACTTTACACCAGGAATAGCACTAGAAGAAAGTGATAATGGAAATAGGTCAAGCATACATTGGGATATAGTAAATATACAAACCCTAGAATATGGTGGTGGAGAAATATATTTTGATAATGTTCTTGTGAAAAAAGATGGAAGATTTATTTTGCCAGAATTAGAAGCACTTAATCCTGAAAATTTAATGTAATAAGAAAACACCACAAAAAGTTAAAAGATGTGGTGTTTTTAATTTATTTATCATAAAAAAAGTGAGCATAGTTTTTATTTTCTAAAATCCATCCGTTATCATGTTGTATTTTTATTAATTCATCTTTTGATAATTTTAAATCATTTTTAAAATTATCAAAATTATTTAGATGAGAAGTTGATATAATTCCTTTTTTTACAATTGGAATAGAATTTGGTGTTAGTCCTAAAATGTAGAAGTTAGTTATTTCAAAATTATTTGACCAAGGAATATTAAAAGAAATTTGTATTTTTTCTAACTGTGTATTTTGAGAATCTACATTAATTAAATTAATATAGCCAACTGTTTTATCACTTTCTAAAATTCCTTCATAAGTATATGATGATTTATCAGCATATTTTAGTATATCTTTTACACCATTAAAATATTTAACTCTTATCTCAGTATTGTCTTCAAATATTTCAAGAATAGAAGTTATAAATCTATCTTCTGTATAATAATACATATAAAGGAGATTTGTTTTAAAAGGATTTTTATTAATAAATTTTTTTGAATTATTATTTTTAGGAAATAATTGAGAAACAGAAATTTCAAGAGCATTACATATTTCCAGAATTGTTATAATATCTGGAATAATTTCTCCTTTTTCGTATTTTGAAATAGTAGCTTTTGTTTTATGTATTTTTTCTCCAAGAGATTCTAATGTTAGTTTTCTTGAAATTCTGTATAGTTTTAAATTTAATCCAAATTTATTTATATCAATATTATACATTATACCATCTCCTAAAAGTTTCTTTAAAATATATTTTTTGCATAATTTTCCAAAAATTAACTATATTTATTAATATTTATAACAAAAACTAAGATATAAGTCAAGTAATAAGAAATATATAATAAAAAAGGTTTCTTGTTAAGATATTTTAATAAATTTGAAAAAATTAAATTTAATTGATAAGATTATTTGGAATTATATAGTACAAAAGAATATTATTTTTATATTTAATATATATCTGTCTAATATATAATATATTCTTAATAATGCTTATAAGAGTAAAACTAAAAATAAATAGTATACAAATAATCGATATAAAATATATTATAGAAGAGAGAAGGTGGAAAATGCCAGAAAAAAGAGATTTATATAATATAGATAAAAAGCCAATAGGAAAAACGATAAATAAAGATGGAAAAATACCTAACAATACTTTTATTTTAGTGGTAACAATGTTTATAGAAAATGAAGAGAATAAAGTATTGATGCAAAAAAGAAGCAGAGAAAAAGGTGGGAAATATGGATTTTTAAGTGGACATCCAAAAGAAGGAGAAAGTTCTATATGTGGAATAATTACAGAAGCTTATGAAGAATTAGGATTGAGAATTTCTGAAGAAGACATTTTACTAATACATACAGAAAAAACTAGTAATAAGTTTTTTGATTTCTATTATATGAAGAAAAATATTTATCTTTCAGCGTTAAAATTGCAAAATGAAGAAATAGAGAATGTATGTTGGTTATCGTTAGAAGAAATAAATAAATTAATAAAAGAAGAAAAATTTTTTGAAAATCATATAGATGCTTATGAAATATTTAGAAACTATAAAGTACAAAATAGTGTTAATAATTTTTTAGATTAATTTTAAGAGCTAAATAATATTAAATAATCTGCATAAAATGTTATATAATGCTAAAAAAATTAGAAAGGAGTACATATTATGGCTACTATTGCTCAATGGGATATAAATAACCAATGTAACCTAAATTGTAAACATTGTAGAGTCTATGAAAAAAATGATTATCATCAATTGTCATTAAAAGAAGCAAAAGAATTGTTATCTCAACTTTGGTACAATGGAACAACAATGCTAAATCTATCGGGGGGAGAGCCACTTCTTAGAAAAGATTTTTTCGACATTCTTGAATATGCTAAAAAATTTGAAGATATTGTTATTACTACTAATGGAACATTGATAGATAAAAAATGCTGTGAAAAATTACACAGATTTTCAAATATTAAATTATCCATAAGTTTAGATGGTATGGAAAAAACTCATGATGAATTTAGAAGAAAAAAAGGTACATTTAATAAAATTATTAATACATTACCATTATTAAATGAGTATAAAATACCATATGCTATAAAATATACACTTTCAAGAGATACAATTAATGATGTATTAGAAGTGATTAAGCTAATAGCTTCAAAAGGTGCTAAAGAATTTAATGTGCGTAGAGTTTTAGTATTTGGAAATGCAGATAAAGAGATGTTAATATCTAATGAAGAATACAAAAATATAATATCAGATATTATTTCTGAATGTAATAAATTAGGAATAAACTTTAGAACAGGAGACCCACTTTTAATACCACTTTTTCCAGAAATATTTGGAATAGACTTAGTTAATGATGATATAAATAGAATTTATGCTGGTTGCCAAGCAGGGGATGATATAATTTATATAGATTATTTAGGAAATGTTGGTGCTTGTTCATATATTCCTCAATATGCTGACAATATAAGAGATAAATCTTTAGATGAAATATTAAATAATGAATTTTTTGTTAATTTAAAGAGTTATAAAGATAAATTAAAAGGAAAATGTGAAAAGTGTAAGTATAAAATGATTTGTGGTGGGTGTAGAGCTTCTGCAATGGCATTAAAAAAATCACTATTTGAAGAAGATCCACTGTGTTTAGTTGATTAATTAATAAAGTTATTATTTTTGCATAAGTAAACATACTGATGCAATTATGTATTTATAATTTTATGTTAAGGAGGTATTTTTAATGAGCAAAGAAGTTAAAAAGAATAATGAAAAAGCTAACGAAAAAAACACAACTTTAGAAACAAAGAAAATTATTACTTGTAGAATGTGTGGTTAAAAGAGGGGAAAATCCCTCTTTTAACATATAATCTTATAATTGAAAGGAAGAAAAATGAGTATAAAACCTAAAGTTATAAATATAAACAAACAAAATTATACAACTTTCCATATGAGAATTAATAATGAGTCTGATGAAGATATAGAAGGATATATAAGTTATAAGGTTACTATGCCAAATGGAGAGGAAAAGACAATAGAATACAATAGAACAGAAAAAATAAGGGCTAATTCAGAAATAAATTTATACGACAAATATTATATTGAAAGAAGTGCACAACTAGGAAGATATTGGGTAGATGGTAGTTTTTTTTGGGATAATCAAAATATACTATCAGATACGAATAAGAATGATTATTTTGATGTTATTGAGGAGGAAATATGAAAAAATTAGAAGGTTTAAAATTTCTTCAACAAAATTTTCCTAATTTAACAGTTGACTGTTTATTTGTGGATAAAGTTGAAAATTTGAAAGAAGAAGATTTGCATATTGAAGAATGTCAAAATCCATTGTGGAGAGTAAGAGCAGGAAATAAAATTGGTTCTGAATTGAATTTACCACAAGGAACTTTTAGTGATATAGATGAAATAAGAAAGTTTATAGAAGAAAATAAAATAGCAAATCCTAATATGGAATATGTTATACATAGAGTTTCTCAAAAATATTTTGCAGCTCCATTTGTAGGAACTCTTGCAGTGTATAATAGTGGTGATGTACCAACAATTAGGATTGAATTACAAAAAGTAACAAAAGAATTAGTAGAATCGATTGATAAAGGGAAAAGACCGAGGGATTGGGAGGCTTGTCTAATATTAGACTATGACTTTTTGTATAAATATCCAAGAATACTGAAGAAAAGCGATGGTGTTAATTTGGAAGAATTGAAAAATGCTATAATGGTTATACATGAGGTTGGAGAAAAAATTTTTAATATATATGAAAAAAAAGGCGAAAAAACAGACTCGTATACTAGATTTAATATATATGAGTTAGGAAAAGTGATTTTAGATGATCATAGAAGTAGTGAGTCATTCATATCAAGAATCAAGCATGAGAATACAAGTTCAAAGAACAAATATGGAAATATAAACAAACCAATAAATTCACTTGGAGAAAAAGATGAAAGATAAAAGGAATTAGTGTTAAGATATTTTAGAAATTATTAGACAATTAAAAAAAATCATAGAGGTTCCTATTCTAGGACCCCTTCTTTTCGTTACACAATAAAAAGTTTAAGGAGATATAGATAAATCTCTCCTTAAATTTTTTTCTGAAACCTTAGAAAAGATAGTGTATTATATAGTGTATAAATTTATTATTTTTTAAATTTACACACTATATAATACACTATCTTTTTATGATTTTCCTACAGATGAAATACCTTAATGTTTCAATTGCTCCAGAAAATATAATTTATTTCCTTAATCAGGTAATTCATAATTAAAAATATATAATATTATTAAGTAGAAGACAATATGTTATGTAAAACATGATCCAAATATAAAATTTAACTTTTTAATAGTCTTTTGAAATATTGTAATTTTGTAAATAAATTTTTTTAATTTTACCATTTATAAATGGCGAAATCATAAACCAAAGTATTGACAAATTATAGCTTATTAAGTATTATTTATGCATATTTAACTAAAAAACGAGGAGGAAAGAAATAATGAGTTTAGTATTGAAAAACGTATCAAAGAATTTTGGCACTAAAGTAGCAGTGAACAATATTTCGTTAACATTAGATAAACCAGGTGTATATGGATTATTAGGAACAAATGGGGGCAGGAAAAACTACAACAATTAGAATGTTGTTAGGAATAATAAAAAAAGACAAAGGAGAAATTTACATGGAAAGGTAAAAAAGTTGATAGAAAGCTAGTTAATTTTGGATATTTGCCTGAAGAAAGAGGAGTGTATCCAAAAACTATTATAAAAAATCAGTTATTATATTTTGCAGAGTTAAAAGGAATAAAAAAAGTTGAAGTAGAAAAAGCAATTGCATATTGGGCAAAAAGATTAAAAGTAGAAGAATATTTAAATATGACTGCAGAAAAATTATCAAAAGGTAACCAACAGAAAATTCAATTTATGACTGCAATAATCCATGACCCAGAATTAGTAGTATTAGATGAACCTTTTAGTGGATTAGATCCAGTTAATACTGAATTAATAAAAGATATTATAATTGATTTAGTAAAACGTGGAAAATACATAATAATGTCAGCTCACCAAATGACAACTATTGAGGAATTTTGTAGTGATGTTTTAATTATGAATAGAGGTAAAGCAGTCTTACAAGGAAACTTAAAGAAAATAAAAGATACTTATAAAGCTAATAGAGTTGAAATAAATGTAAACAAAGATATAACAAATATAATAAAAGATTTAGGATTAAAAATTGAAATAGAGAAAAACAACCAATACAAAATAAAAATTGATAATGAAGATAAAGCTTATGAGCTTTTAAATAAAGTAATAGCAGAAAAAATTAAAGTAGACAAATTTGAAATACAAAAACCAACGTTAAATGATATATTTATAGAAAGGGTGGGTGAATAATATGAGAGATATAGTTACAGTAACTAAATTTACTATGAAAGAAATGTTAAGAAGAAAATCTTTTATAGTAACAACAATAATACTAGTAATATTAATTGTTATAGGATTTAATATTCCTAATATAATAAAAGCTTTTTCTGAAAATGGTAATTTAAGTGAAGGAAGTAAAATGATAATTTCAGATAGTGAAGATATTTTTGATGGAAAATTAAATGAATTAAATCAAGAAGAAATTGGATATATTCTTGAGATAAATCCAAGCACATTTGATGAAATAAAGACAAAAATAAACAATGATGAAATAGAAGCTGGAGTAATCATAGAAAAGCAAGGAGATAATGTAGTATTTAGATATATAGTAAACGACACAATGGGAATGATGCCAGAGAATTTGTCTAAGGGGTTAGAAAAATTATATATAACTAATCAAATCGAAAAATTAGGCTTAACGCAAGAAAAAATTAACGAAATATTACCACAATTTACAACAAATATAGAACAAACTGAAGAAGTAAGAGGAAATTCTTTTGTAATAACAGCTATATCAGTATTATTATTCTATGCAATATATTTCTGTGCATATCAAGTTTCTAGCTCAATAACAACAGAAAAAACTTCAAAGATAATGGAAACATTAGTAACATCAACAAGCCCAAGAACAATAGTAGTGGGAAAAACAATAGGAATAGGTCTAGTAGGTCTAATACAAATATTAGTATTGGTATTAACAGCTGTAATAAGTGCAGTATTATTCTTAGACTCATCGATGCTAAAAATCTTATTAGATTCAACACAAATTACACCATTAGCAGGAATACTTATGTTAGTATACTTTATTTTAGGTTACTATTTATTTGCATTAATATATGCATTAACAGGTTCAACAGTAAGTAAACCAGAGGACATACAATCGGCAAACACACCTGTAATGCTATTAGGAATATTAGGATTCTATTTTGCTCAAAGTGTAATTACAAAAACTTCGAGTGACATTACTGTATTTGCATCATATTTTCCGCTATCATCACCATATTTGATGCCATTTAGAGTTATGATGGGATTAGCAAGTGCACAAGAAATAATAATATCATTAGCTGTTTTAATTATTTCAAGTTTGATTGTAGCTCATGTTGCAATTAAAATATATTCAAATGCAATTTTGAATTATGGTACAAAGCTTAGTTTAAAAGATATTATAACAATGTATAAAGCTAAATAAAAAATATAAGCAAAGTGCAACAGATTGATTCGACTTTTTAGTAATAGCGAATATAGTATTTTTTATAAAACTATTAATAGTAAAAGAATATTAATAAAGAGAGAAAATAATAAATATATAATTTTTATGAATTATAAAATAGGAAGGAATTTTGAAATGAAAACAAAAATTAAAGCCATTTTTTTAGTAAGTATTGTGTTTTTAATTTCATTATGTAGTAATGTAAATGCACAAACTCAATATTATACAGGAGAAAAATCAAATCATGAAAGAAAAGAAACATATCTTCATGGAATTACAGAAGAAATGTGTACTTCAGAATACTGGAAGAATAAAGCTTTTATGCCAATAGATGAAGTTTTAATGAGCTATAATGAGGTAGATGAATTAAATAAAAAAATTGTAGATGGAAGCGGAACTATGGTTTTTGACTTAGAAACTATGAATACTTTTAATGCATAAACTAGAAAAAATGGACTAAGTAGTGCAGCAATTCCTACAAGAGATTTATATATAAAAGGTATGAAAATAAATAATGAGGAATATTTTTCAAAAATACTAACAGCTATTAAAGAGACTGGCTATACTGGTGAAAATCAAGAAGTCAAATATGGTATTTGCTCAGGGAGAGCAGATTTAAAGGATTGGCCAACAGATGATATTATAGGATATAGTCAAACGGATACAGATGATGAAATGCAAAGTTCTGCAATGAATTTAAATGAACCTTTTATAATTCAAGCAAAATGTGTAATAGATGGAAAGACATTTTACTGGGGATATTCTACAAATTGTACAGGATGGGTAAGTGCTAAAAATGTAGCACTATGTAAAACAAAAAAAGAATGGCTAGATTACTGGAAAGTAAAAACAAATTCGAATGATTTTATAGTTGTTACAGGAAGTAGAATAAACTTAAAAAGACCAAATTCAGATGATGTCAGTATGATGCTTGGAACAATTGTAAAATTAGTACCATATAATGAAATTCCAGCGGATTTAGCAAATCAAGCTAATAATAACTATATTGTATACTTCGCAGGTGTAGATGATGAAGGAAATGCGACAAAAGAACATGCATTATTAAATAAAAATCTTGAAGTACATCAAGGATTCCTAAAATTAACGCAAAGCAATGTGCTAGATATTGCCTTTTCATGCATTGGAGATGCATATGGATGGGGGTGGTATGAATGGTAATATGGATTGCTCATTATACACTAGATATATATAGAGATGTTTTGGATTTGAACTACCTAGAAATACAACATGGCAAGAAAAAATTCCTAAAAAATATAAAAACATATCAGAAATGACAGATGAGGAAAAAATTCAATATGTATCAACTTTACCAACAGGCTCTTTGCTATATATTAGTGGGCATACAATGGTTTATATAGGAATGGATGAAAACAAAAACTTTGTTGTAAGTGACTTAGGTACAGTTGTAGATGAGGTAGGAGATTTAGTACCAGAATCAGTATATGCTGTAACTGTAAATTCACTAGATGTTAGATGTGGTGCAAGTTATGGTGGAACTACATGGCTACATAACTTGACAGGAGCAATAGCTTTTGTAGATCCAATAGATATTTCTAAATGTGAGGTAACATTAGAAAACTCTAGTTATATATATGATGGAGAAGAAAAAAAGCCAATAGTAAATGTTCTATATAATGGAAAACTATTATATCAAGGAGTAAATTTTAATGTAAGCTACTCTAATAATATAGAAGAAGGAACAGCTATTATTGAAATATCAGGAATAAACAGCTTTGGTGGAAAAATAATAAAGAATTTTGAAATAAAACAACAATCAGAAGATAATGAAAATCAAGGAGGCAGTGAAAATTCTGGAGAAACGCCAAAAACTCCAGAAGAGAGTAGCGAAAATGGAGCTTCAACTCCTGTAACTGATACAGGAAAGAAAGATAATGATGTAATATTAGATAAATTTATTAATACAGTAAAAACAGGTGCTGATCACTCTTTGACTTGGGTTATTGTTGCAATAATTATTCTAACAATAATTGCAATTACAATTGTAATTACAATTATAAAAAAAATAAAAGGAGTGTGTATAATGAAAAATAAGAAAATCTTGGTAGGAATTATAGTTTTAATAATAGCAGTTTGTGTAGTAATAGGAATAATGTTTTTTTGTATTAAGAATTCAACATTTGTTGTAAAAAACAATGATGATGGTAGTGTTACTGTTACAGCTGAAAATGCAAGCGAAAATTCAGGAGGTATTGGTTATATTACGCTTAAAGAGGAACAAAAACTAGAAGTTAAAACAGACTTAAAAAATAGTTCTATAAAAATTGAAATATTATCTTCTAATGAGGATTCTATAAAAGATGTAATCAAAGAAGAGAGCTTTACAAAAACTGACATACGTACATTTGAATTACCAGCTGGAGATTACAATATACGTATTACAGCAGAAAAAGATGCTACTGGAAGTATGACTATTAATGCAAAATAATAGAATGAGGCAATATTTAAGATGAAGGTTTAAGTAAATAAAACTAAATGTATTTTTTAGTATATTTATTGTAAAACTTGAAAGTTATAATATAAACTATTCAAAACATAATATGAAATATTCTATGCTATAAGTAAAAAATGAAAAAATTAATTATGAGCAATATGATGGATATAAAAAAGGCTAAAACAAAAAAATAAGATTTGTATTAAATCATCCACACATCTGGACAATTTTAAAATTTTGCTTTGAGTTTAAGAAATTAAATTCAAGGCGATTTGATATTATAAAAGTATAATAGTTAGTTACTATTAAGCAATTGATTATTATACTTTTTACTATTATTATGATTAAAGTGATTGGATAACGAAAGGCGATTAGAGATAAAGTTCTCGATGATTGTGTGACTTATTATTTTCTGGATATTATCAATTATTGGATGATAATACATTTATTTTAGGATTAGAAATATTTAAAAAGTATTTTTATACAGAAATAGTAAAGAAAAAGCAAGAGAAACAATTCAATATTGAGAGCATAAAATGGCTAAAAAATTAAGACATAAAGGTGCAGGTGTAACCTTAGCAAATAAGATTTATAAACTTGCTCAAAATACAATCCCTCATGCTCTAATAATCAATACTCACAACTATATATAAGCAGTTGTGTAGATGCATTAATTATAATAATAGTGTTATTAATATTAGCAGTAGTAGCGATAGCAACATTAATAGAAAAGAATGAAATATTAACAAAATTGTAAAATTTTTTTAAATACTAAAGAATTAATAAAAAATATTGAAAAAACATAAATAAATGGTATAATCTTAATAACATAAATGTAGAGAATTAATATAACTATGATGACAATTTATTATATTATGGTTTTAGAAAGCAGGAAAATATAAATGAATAATAAGACAATATATTTAGATTATGCAGCTAATACTCCAGTAGATAAAGAAGTATTAAAAATATTTAATGAAGCAACAAGTAAATATTTCGGTAATCCAAATTCTACGCATATATTAGGAAAAATTGCAAAAGAACAAATAGATATAGCAACAAAAAAAATAATAAATAATTTAAAAGAAAACTTAAATATTTCTGAAGATATGGAGCTAATATATACATCAGGTTCTAGTGAATCAAACAATTTAGCAATAAAAGGTATTGCTCGTACATATAGAGAAAATGGAAAACATGTTATAACAACTTTTTTAGAACATTCATCAGTAAGTGCACCCTTAACACAGCTAAAAGAACAAGGCTATGAAATTGATATACTAGAAATAAATTCAGATGGAAAAGTAAATTTAGATAGTTTAAAAGAATTATTAAGAGAAGATACAATACTAGTTTCGATTTGCAGTGTAGATAGTGAAATTGGGTCAATTCAACCAATAGAAGAAATTACAAAAATAGTAAAACAATATCCAAACTGCTTTTTACATATTGATTGTACACAAAGCATGGGAAAAATAAATATGAATTTACAAAATGTTGATTTAATTTCATTTGCTCCACATAAATTTTATGGATTAAATGGATTTGGAGGATTATTAAAAAGAAAAGATATAGTATTAGAACCATTAATTAGTGGTGGAACTAGTACAAGTATATATAGAAGCGGAACACCAGTTACAGGGCAAATACTTGCAATGGAAAAAGCTATAGAATTGGCAACTAAAAATCAACAAGAAAGATATAAATATGTAAAGGAATTATATACAGAGCTAAAAAATAAATTAAAAAGTTATGAAAAAGTAGAAATCAATACAATAACAGATGAAAATCCATTTATTTTAAATTTAGGAATAAATGGTGTAAAAGCAAATGATTTTAAACATAAATTAGAAAATTATGGAGTATGTATATCTATAAAATCTGCATGCTCAGTTAATATTAGTCCATCAAGATCAGTAATGGCTATTACTCATAATAGGAAACGAGCTTTATCATCTTGGAGGATAAGTTTAAGTCATTTAGTAACAAAAGAAGAAATTTATGAATTTTTAAAGATTTTTGATAAATGTTATAATAACATATCTAATAAACAGTAAAGGGGAAGAATATAATTGGAAAAATATCAAGAAATAGAAAGAAGTATCATAACTAATTATAGAAAAACTATATGGACAAAGTTTATAAAAAGTATTCAAGAATACGATATGATACAAGATGGAGATAAAATTGCAGTTTGCATATCTGGCGGAAAAGATTCAATGTTATTAGCAAAATGTTTTCAAGAATTAAAAAAACATGGGAAAATAAATTTTGAAGTAATATTTTTATCAATGAATCCAGGTTACAATGAAATAAATAAACAAAAAGTAATATCAAATGCGAAACTTTTAAACATTCCAATTGAAATGTTTGAAACAAAAATTTTTGATACAGTAGCAAAAATTGATAGTCACCCATGTTATGTTTGTGCAAGAATGAGAAGAGGGTATTTATATGAAAAAGCAAAACAATATGGATGTAATAAAATTGCATTAGGACATCATTTTGATGATGTAATAGAAACAATTTTAATGGGAATGCTTTATGGTGCACAAATGCAAACAATGATGCCAAAAGTAATAAGTACATCACATCCAGGAATGGAACTAATAAGACCTTTATATTATGTTAAAGAAGCAAGCATTATAGCATGGAAAGAAAAACATGATTTACAATTTATACAATGTGCTTGTAGATTTACAGAACATTGTACAATGTGTGACAATGGTGGTGGAGGTTCAAAAAGAGAAGAAATAAAAAAATTAATAAAAAGGTTAAGACAAACCTATGATAGAATTGATATGAATATTTTTAGAAGTGCACAAAATGTAAATTTAGATACAATAATTTCCTACAGAAGTCAAAAGTATGGAACAAGTAAACATTTTTTAGATAGTTATAATGAAGAACTAGAAAAAATGAAAAATTTAAATAATTAAACAAAACAAACTAAATTGTATAGGAGTTATAATGAATATAGAAGAAATAAAAAATGCAAAAACAAATAAATTAGGAAAACAAATAGAATTTTATAAAGAATTAGAATCAACGCATCTATATGCTAAAAGCATTGCAAAAAATGAAGAAAATGAAGGTAAAGTTATTTTAGCAGATAAGCAAACAGCAGGAATAGGAACGAAGGGAAGAAAATGGTTTACAGGTGATGGAAAAAATATTGCAATGACAATTATTCTACATCCTAATGTAGAAATAAGTAAGCTTGATGGCTTAACTATAAAAATAGCAAAGATAATACAACAAGTAATTTTAAATCAATATGGGTATAGTCTAGAAATAAAAGAACCTAATGACTTAGTTTTAAAAGGAAAAAAGATATGTGGTATATTAACAGAAGTTCATACCAGAGCGGAAAAAATATGCTATTTGTTAATTAGTTTTGGTTTTAATGTGAATGAAGATAATTTTTCAAATGATACAAAAGATATTGCAACTTCTTTAAAAAAAGAATTTAAGAAAGACTTTAAAAGAGAAGAAATAATTATAAAAATATTAGAAAATATAGAAGAACAATTAAACATCTAAAAGAAATAGAATTATAAAGTTCTATTTCTTTTTTTGTTTAATATATATTAAAAGTAAGAAAGGAATGAAGATAAAATGGAAAGTGTAAAAGACATATTTAAAGGTGTTTCTATAGCACTTATTACAACAATGTTATTGTTATTTATTTTTGCTATTATACTAACTTATACAAATGTAAGTGAAAATACTATAACACCAGTTATTATAATAGTAACAGCAATTAGCATATTACTAGGAAGTTCAATTGCAAATATAAGTATTAAAAAGAATGGATTAGTAAATGGAGCGATTATTGGAGGAAGTTATATATTAATTTTATATATTATTTCAAGTCTTTTGAACTGGAAATTTACTTTAAATATGCAAAGTATAATTATGATTATTGTTGGAATTATATTTGGTATGATTGGTGGAATTATAGGTGTAAATAAAAAATAAAAAAGAAAGTATAAAATGGAATTGTCGAATTTTGCGGTCGAAAGTTTAGAAAATATTTTAAAAACAATTGACAATTCCATTTTTTGTAATTATAATTTAATTACATTTTCATAATGTCTTATAATTTTTAAATTATTTAAGTTTCAATTTTAAAATAGTTTTATTCGTTATTTTTAATAAATCTAAAATTAAAAATCCAAAAACTAAATCAAAATAAAAAAGGAGGGATGCCTTGAGAAAAAAGAAAGTAATCTTAATTGCAATAGGTATTTCTTTGACTACAATAGTAATATTCATATGTGGACAAATTTATGCAAAATATAATACAAAAATAACAGGAGAAGGCTTAGCACCAATTGCAACATGGAACTTTCAAGTAAATGATCAAAAAGAAGAAGTACAAGCCATAAATTTAGCATCTACCAGTAATAATGAAACTTTACTCAATAATAAAATAGCCCCTGGAACGAGTGGAAGCTTTGATATAATAGTAGATGGAAGCGATTCTGATGTAGAAATTAATTATGAAATTAGTTTTACAGAAGAAAACAATAAACCCCAAAATCTTAAATTTATTTACGACAACGTAGAGTATAACTCAATAATAGAACTTGAAGATAAATTATCTGGAAAAATTGAAGCAGATAACCAAACTAAGATAAAAACATTTAATATTCAATGGAAATGGAATTATGAAACAGGTTCTACTGCAGAAGAAATTGCACATAATGATTTAATTGATACTCAGGA
This sequence comes from uncultured Clostridia bacterium, assembly GCA_947627265.1. Taxonomy (GTDB): domain Bacteria; phylum Bacillota; class Clostridia; order TANB77; family CAG-508; genus CAG-269. Next base: position 17,029 of record CANQVM010000002.1, read on the forward strand.
CATGCAGTTAATTCAAAATTATACTTTTAAAATTTGTATAACTGGAAAACAAGCAGAGCCAGTAGTATAACTTAAATTAATTTTAAATTATAAAAGTATGAAAATGCAACATATAAACCTTTATACGCAAGTGAGGAGAATATAATTATCCTCACTTGAATTTTAAAATAAGGATAAAATAAACTCAAGGCTTTTCCAATTATATATGCTTTTGAGCTAAAATAGAAAGGAATAAATTTATAAAATGAAAAGGTTAAAAAATAAAACAAGAGAAATAGTATGGGTATTGATTATTGTAATGGTTATGTTGTTATTTTTTTCAGGACCAAGTATTGGAAAAGGTTTTCAAGAAACGATAATACAAGCACAAACAGAATTAGGACAACCAATTTTAGAGATAGATGGAGGAACATTAATTTATATTACAGAAACAAATGAAAAAACAGTATACGAATTTAAAGTGAAAAATTTTAATACAATGGAACAGTTAAATGAAACAAATTTAGAATATTATATAGAAATCTTAGGACTAACAGATAAAAGATTTTTAATAAAAGTATTTAAAGAAAATGAAGAATTAAAGTTAAATGAAAATAAAACAGAATATTTTAAACTTCAAAATAATGAAAAACAAGAAGATAATTTTAAAATAGAAATTGAATTTAATGAAAATACAAATATTGAAGAAATGCAGCAAAACATAGAAGTAAAGATTTATGCAAAACAAGTACAATAGAAAGGAATGTTTTAACTATGAAAATAAAGATTATACTTTTATTTATTTTTTTCATTATTATATTTAACAAAAATATATATGCAAAATATGTAATGGAGTACAAAAGTACAATAGCAATAATACAAATAGATACAATTTTACCAAAAATAGAATTATTAGATATTAAAAATGTTAATGAATTTTATAAACAAGATATTAATAAAACAGAAAATGTAATTATACAAATAAAGGTAATAGAAAACAATATAAAAGAAGATAATTTTCAAGCAAATAATATAATAATATTACAGGAAGATAAGAAAATAGAGCCTAAAATAGAAATTAATAAAAATATACAAACAGATAGTCAAATTGTTTATGAAATTAATATAAGTGAATTAATATCAATACAAAAATTAAAAGTAAAAATTCCAAAAGGCATAATAAAAGATATATCAGGCAATGAGAATGAAGAAAAGGTATTTGAAATAAATTAAAAGACTAGTAGGTAAGTTGCTACAATTGCCCCTTCAACATGCTACGGTAATTTACTTACTTACATATTTAAAATATATTTATTTATGAATTTTTGAATTTATAAGCTGTTAATTTTAATATTTTACTAATTTTATATAGAAAATTAATAAAAAAGAGTTGATATTTTTCTTATTTTAATATAAAATCTAAAAAGCTATAATGAAATACATAAAAATGAAAAAACTAATAAAATAAAATTACAATTTATGGAGGTAAAAGATGAAAAAAATTAAAATATCAACAATTACATTAGCAATTATATTAGTTGCAATTACAGCTTTTTGGGGAGTTTATGTTCAAACACAAAATAGGATGGAAAATAAGGTAAAAGATTATTCTTATGAAATGGATTTAAAAGGTGCAAGAAATATTAGGTTAAAAGTAGATGATTCTACAAAAACTGTTATAAAAGATGCAGAAGGAAAAGAAGTAGAAGATTCAGAAAATTTAACTGATGAAGAAATAGCAAATAAAGGATACATGAAAGAAGAAATAAAATATAATTCAGAAGAAATGTTAAATGAAAAAAACTATCAACAAGTAAAAAATATACTAGAAAAAAGGTTAAATAAGTTAAAAGTAGATAATTATAATATTGCGGTAGATAATAGTACGGGAGATATATTAATACAAATTCCTGAAAATAATAATACAGATGATGTAATAAGCAATTTAGCTACTATAGGAAAATTTGAAATAAAAGATAGTCAAACACAAGAAGTTCTTATGGATAATAGTGACATTAAATTAGCAAATGTTATGTATGGATCAAGCTCTACTACTGGGACAACATCTTCAGGAACATCAGTATATTTAAATATTGAATTTACATCAGAAGGAGCAAAAAAATTAGAAGATATAAGCACAAAATATACAAATACAACAAATGATACAAATACTACTTCTGAAGAAAATACAACTGAAAATTCAACCGAAAATGCTACTAATGATACAACTGAAGAGTCTACTGATGATACAACTGAAAAACAGATAAGTATGATAATAGATGATGAAACAATAATGTCTACTAGTTTTGATGAGCCTTTAAAAACAGGTAAATTACAATTATCAATTGGAAGTAGCTCAACAGATACTAAAACTTTAGAAGGATATGTTAATCAAGCAAATAGTATGGCAGTTGTATTAGATACAGGTAAAATGGAATTAAAATATACAGTAGTTGAAAATCAATATATATTATCTGAAATTACAAGTGATAAATTAAATGTAATAGGATATGTGGCTTTGGGAATTGTGATATTTGCAATTTTTGTGTTAATTATTAAATATAAAACAAATGGATTATTAGGTTGTATATCATATATTGGATTAATTTCTTTATTTTTATTACTAATTAGATATGCAAATGTTAATTTATCAATACAAGGACTATTTGGAATAGGTGTAGTTTTAGCGTTAAATTATATATTTATATTTAAGTTATTGAATAAAATAGAACAACAAGATGGTGATATAACACAGACTGATAAAAAGGTAAAAGAAACATATAAAGAATTTTTTGTATCTATTATACCAATTTGTATTGCAGTAATTACATTTAGCTTAGTAGATTGGGCACCTATTAGTAGCTTTGGAATGGTAACATTTTGGGGAATAGTACTAATTGCTATTTTTAATATCATTATTACAAATAATTTATTAAAAATAAAGGCTAACAAATAGGAGGTAAAAAGTAATGAATAAAATAACTAATAAACAAAAAATTACAATATTAATACTTGCAATTATTATAATAGCTGGAATAATAGTAACATTTACATCAGGCTTTAATTTTGACTTAAATTTGCAACAAACTAAGAAAATAGATTTATATATAGAAAATACTTTTGAAGAATCTGATATTAGAAATATAACAAATGATGTTTTTGGAAGTCAAGAAGTAATTATTCAAAAAATTGAAGTGTATGAAGATTCAGTAAGAATTATAGCAAAAGATATAACAGAAGAACAAAAAAATAATCTAGTTGAAAAAATAAATGAAAAATATGGATTAGAAATTTCTAAAGATAGTACAGAAATTACAACAATTCCGAATACTAAAGGAAGAGATTTATTAAAACCATATATATTACCATTCTTTATAGCAACTGTAATTATTTTAGTATATATGATGATAAAATATAGAAAATTAGGAGTGATAAAAACATTGGTAACAGTAGTTGCAGTCTTAATTTTAGCAGAAGTAACATTATTTAGCTTAATTGCAATTACAAGAATTCCAATTGGAATATTAACGATGCCAATGGTGATAGCAGTATATTTATTTATTCTTACATTAATTACATTTAAATTAGAAAATAAATTAAAAAATAAGAAAGATGAAAAGGAAATTAAAGAATAATTATGGGGAATATAGTTTTATTAGATGATTTAACAATTAATAAAATAGCAGCAGGGGAAGTAATAGAAAGACCAGCATCTGTTATTAAAGAAATGGTAGAAAATTCAATTGATGCAGGAGCAACAGATATAACTGTAGAAATAAAAAACGGTGGAATTTCTTATATAAAAGTAACAGACAATGGAAAAGGAATTTCAGAAGATGATATGGAAATTGCATTTGAAAGACATGCAACTAGTAAAATTAGAACAGCAGAAGATTTAAATACTGTAACATCTATGGGCTTTAGAGGTGAAGCTTTAGCAAGTATTGCAGCAATTGCTAATGTAGAGATGGTATCAAAAACAGAAAAACAAGAAGCTGGATATAAAGTCGTAGTAGAAGCGGGGAATGTTCTAAGCAAAGAAGAGGTAGGATGTAAAACAGGAACAAATATTACAGTAAGAAATTTATTTTTTAATACACCAGTTCGTTATAAATTCTTAAAAAAAGATTATACAGAATCTGGTTATATTGAAGATGTTATTACAAGAATTGCTTTGGTAAATCCTAATATTGCAATAAAATTGATTAATACAGGGAAAACAGTAATTCAAACAAACGGAAATGGTGATTTTAAAAGTGTTATTTATAGCATATATGGTAAAGACATTGCAAGTGGCATAATTGAAGTATCATATAAATATGAAGATATTAAAATTACAGGAGTTATTGGAAAACCAGAAATTGCAAGATCTAATCGTTCAAATCAAATATTTTTTGTAAACAAGAGATATATTAAAGATAAAACATTAACATCAGCAACAGAACAAGCTTATAAAGGATTAATTCCAATTGGAAAATTTGGTTTTGTTGTATTAAATATGCAAATGGATCCATCAAAAGTAGATGTTAATGTTCATCCAGCAAAATTAGAAGTTAGATTTCAAGAAGAAAATAAAATATTTCAATCAATATATCATGCTATAAAAGATGGCTTATTAAAAGGCAATTTAATAGCAGATACAGAAAATAAAACTGATGAAAAAATTCAAAATAATTTTAATACACAAGTATTTAATATTGAAGAAAATCTAAAGAAACTAGAACAAGAAAAGAAAAAAAATGAAAATAATGGTTTGTTTTCATTTAGAACACAAAATAAAGAACAAATTGAAAAATATACAGAAGAAGAAAGCAAAATAAAAACAAATGCATTAGAAGATAATATACAAAAACAAGATAATAAAGAAGATGTTCAATATATACCAAAAGCTATACATGAACTTAGAATGAACAATAAAGAAAGAGCACAAGATCCAATTGACACATCTGATATATTAGCACAATTAAAGCAAATAAAAGGAAAAATGGAGGCAGACTCAGAAAAAACAAAAGATGAACAATTAAATGAACAACAAACACAGTATGAGCTTGAAAGTGAAGATAAAAATGAAAATCAAACATTAAATAAAGATAATCAACCTCAAGAAAATTCAGAAGACTTTAATACGATGTACACAAAATTATTTGGAATGCCACCGATTACAGAAACTAAAAAAATTGAAAAAGAACAAGAAAAATTAAGTGCAGTTGATATTGTAAAAGATAATGTTTCAATTTTTGAAGAACAAGAGGAATTTAAAAAACCATCATATCAATTTATAGGAATTATATTTAAAACATATATTATATTAGAAATTGAACAAGAAATGTACATATTAGACCAACATGCAGCACATGAAAGAATTATGTATGAAAAAGTAAAACAAAATTATTACAGCGAAAGTGCAAAAGATTCTCAATTACTATTATTACCAGATATTATAACTTTAACACATAAAGAAATGGAGATTGCAAAAGAAAATATAAAAATGTTTAAACAAGCAGGATTTAGCTTAGAAGAATTTGGAGAAAATACAATTAAGTTAACTGGAGTACCAACTATTTGCCTTGATTTAGATACAAAAGAGTTATTTTTAGAAACTTTAGATGAGATTAATACTGTTTCAAGAACAGCAAAACAAGAAAAAGAAGAAAAGTTTATTGCTACAGTGGCTTGTAAGGCAGCAGTAAAGGCAAATATGGCATTAAGTAAAGAAGAAGTTGAAAGTCTAATGGATAATTTATTAAAATTACCAAACCCATTTACTTGCCCGCATGGAAGACCAACAGTTATAAAAATGACAAAATATGATATTGAAAGAAAATTTGCAAGAAAATAAAAAAGATAAATAAAATATATTTATGGTAAAAGGATTAAAAAAATGCAAAAAGAAAAAGTGATTGTAATATGTGGACCAACTGCTTCTGGGAAAACAGCATTATCAATAGAGTTGGCAAAAAAAATTGATGGAGAAATTGTTTCTTGTGATTCAATGCAAATATATAAAGAAATGAATATTGGAACAGCAAAGCCAACAAAAGAGGAAATGCAAACTATTAAGCATTATTTGATTGATTTTATACCACCAGATAAAAGGTATAGTGTATCTGATTATAAAAAAGATGCAAAAAATGCAATTAAAGAAATTTTAAAAAAAGGAAGAATACCAATAGTAGTAGGTGGAACAGGTCTTTATCTTGATAGCTTAATTTATGAAATAGAATATCAAAACATGGAATTCGATGAGAACTATAGAAAAAAATTAGAAGAAAAAGCACAACAAGAAGGAATAGAAAAGCTTTATGAAGAAGCAAAAAAAATTGATCCTGAAGCAGTAAAAAAAATAAGCAAAAATGATAAAAAAAGAATATTAAGAATCTTAGAAATTTATCATTCAACAGGTAAAACAAAAACAGAGCAAGAAAAGGATTCTAGAAAAAAAGAAGTAGAATATGATTATAAAGTATATGCATTAGATTGGGATAGAAATAAATTGTATGATAGAATCAATAAAAGAGTTGATATTATGCTAAAACAAGGATTAATTGAGGAAGTAAAACAAATATATAATAAGTATAAGAAATTTCCAACAGCAATGCAAGGACTTCGGATATAAAGAAGTAGTAGAATATTTAGAAAATAAAATAAGTTTAGAGGAAATGACAGAGAAAATAAAGCAAGAAACAAGAAGATATGCTAAAAGACAATTGACATGGTTTAGAAAAAATAAACAAACGATATGGCTTGATGCACAAGATAAAATACAAAATAATATAAAAATTATTTTGGAGGGTTTGAATTGAAAGAACAGTTAAAAACAGAAAAAAGCAAACACAACATAAAAAAAGAAAGTGAAAATAAAAAAATAAATAAAAAGAAAATGGCCTTATATATAGCGTTACTGGTTATTATAGTTTATGTTTTATACATTATATATCTTCTAATTAAAGAACCAACAAATATATTTACTGTAGAAGAAGGAAAATTATATCAAGAAGAGACTGATGTAGGATATGTAATAAGAAAAGAAACCGTAGTAAAGGGACAAAATTATAAAAATGGAATGGAACAAATAGTTGCAGAAGGAGAAAGAGCATCAACAAATCAAAATATTTTTAGATACTATAGTAGTAATGAAGAAAATTTAAAACAAAAAATAGCTGATTTAGACACAAAAATACAAGAAGTTATGTCTAGTGATATAAACATTTTACCTGCAGATATGAAATTACTTGAAAACCAAATAGATGAAAAAATAAAAAACATTAGTACAATTACAGATATTGCAAAATTAACTGAATATAAAAAAGAAATTGATAATTTAGTTACTAAAAAGGCTAAAATAGCTGGAGAATCAAGCCCGAAAGGATCATATTTAAATCAATTAATAGAAGAAAGAAAAAACTATGAAAGTCAACTAAATTCTGGTGCAGAGTATGTAAAAGCACCAACAAGTGGACTAATATCTTATCGTGTAGATGGTTTAGAAGAAATTTTAACACCAGATAATTTTGGATCTTTAAGTAAAGAATTTTTAGAAAGTCTAGATTTAAAAACAGGAAAAATAGTTGCAACAAATGAAGAATGTGGCAAAGTTATTAATAACTTTTTATGTTACATAGCTACAGTTACATCTTCAGATGAAGCGAGAAATGCTAAGGTAGAAGATAGTGTGAAAATAAGATTATCAAATAATCAAGAAATACCTGCTAAAATTATAAATATAATTGAAGAAAATGAAAAAGAAAGAGTTATTATATTAGAAGTAAAAGATCAAATTAAAGAGTTAACTAATTATAGAAAAATAAGTTTTGATTTAATTTGGTGGGATGCATCAGGATTGAAAGTACCAAATCAAGCAATTGTACAAGAGAATGACTTAGATTATGTCGTTAGAAATAGAGCAGGATATTTTACTAAAGTCTTAGTAAAAGTAAAAAGAAAGGGAGAAAAATATTCTATTATAGAAGATTATAGTAATGAAGAATTAAAAGAACTCGGCTTTTCAGATAAAGATATAAATAGTTATAGAAAGCTTTCAGTTTATGATGAAATATTAAATACCCCAAATTTAAAAAAAATAGAATAATATTACAACAATATTACAATAATATTAAAATTTAAAAACATTCAAAAAAAATATTGACAATATGAAAAAAAAAGTAGATACTTGAAGAGATAAAACAAATGAAGTAATTTTAGGAGGTTTTTTTATGTCAGGAGCTTTAATGAATAAGGTTTGGAATTTATTTGGAATGGATACAGCAGAGCCAGAAGAATATGAAGATGAAAATGTATATGATTATGAGAATGAAGAAGAAGAGGAAGAAGTAGAAGATAAAAAGTTATTTGGTAGAAAAAACAAAGTAGTTAATTTGCCACAAGCAAATGCTATTAAAATGGTAATATCACAACCAACTACTTTTGAACAATCAGATGAAATTTGTTCTTTCTTAAAAGAGAAGAAATCTGTTATTGTTAACTTAGAATATGTAAATAAGGATGTGGCAAGAAGAATAGTTGATTTTATTAGTGGCGGAGTATATGCATTAGATGGATACATTCAAAAAGTATCTAATTCTATTTTTTTAGTTGCACCATCAAACTATGAAATAACAAATGAAATGGCAAGAGAAGAAATGAAAAGCAAACTTTCTGTTTCATGGCTTAAAAATAATAATATAAACTAATTGTCTGTCGATTAAGGGGGAAAAAGGATGATAACACCACTTGACATTGAAAATAAAAAATTTTCAAAACAAATGATGAATGGGTACAGCGTAGAGGAAGTTGATGATTTTTTAGATGAACTAACTATAGATTATACAAAAAGTTATAAAGATTCAACAGATTTAAGGAAAAAAATAGAAGAATTAGAAAAAGAAATAGAACATTATAAAAATATAGAATCAACACTACAAAATACTCTCATTATGGCTCAAAAGACAGCAGATGATATTAAAAATGTTGCAAAACAACAAGCTGATCAAATTATAAATGAAGCACAAGGAATAGCTAAAGAACAAGCAAATAATTTAGAAAATGAAATAATTTTAAAGAAAAAAGAATTAGATGATATAAAAAAACAATTCGATATCTATAAAGCAAAAATGGAATCATTGTTAATATCACAGTTAGAATTATTAAAAGATATTAATAAATCTGATGCATAATTTAAATGTTACTGATAGCTTATTTGTAAATTATAATTTCTTAAAAGTTGATATATTAGTATTTATAGTCAAAACATAGCTAAGGACACATAACCATAGTCTTGATTGCTAAATATTAACATATCAATTTTTGAATATATTTTTTTATAGGTTAATTAGTGACATTAAAATACAAAAGAAGGCTACCCATAATAGGTAGTCCCTTTTTATTTATATACTAAAAAGAAAGACAAAAAAAGATGAAAAAAGATGAAAAATATTACAATGGAGTAGCAATATTACAGAACTGTTAAATATATGTTACATTTCTATTAATACTATTGACCATTGAATGAAAAAATAATAAAATGATACTATCACAAGGAAAGGTTAAATTATGAGAATAATTGGTGGAAAAGCAAGAGGTACAAAATTATATACTTTAGACAATAATAATACAAGGCCCACATTAGATAGAGTAAAAGAATCATTATTTAATATTATACAAAATAAAATACAAGATTGTATCTTTTTAGATTTATTTTCTGGAAGTGGAGCAATAGGGTTAGAGGCAATAAGCAGAGGTGCAAAAAAAGCAATATTATGTGACAAGGAAAAAGATGCAATTGAAATTATAAAGAAAAATATTGAAAAAACACATCTACAAGAACAAGTGGAATATTACTTATTACCATATGAAAAAGTTTTAAAAGAAAAAGTAAAGGAAAAAATTGATATTACATATATAGATCCACCTTATAAAACAGATTTAGCTTATAAATCAATAGAAATATTATTGGAAGAAAAATTATTAAAAGATGATTCTATTATAATTATAGAAACAGATAAAACTGAAAAAGTAATAGAGCAAATAAAAGAATTAAATATAGAAATTATTGACCAAAGAAAATATGGTCGAGCACATCTTATTTTTTTAAAAAAATAGGATAAGATGACAAGTGGAAAGGGGTAAAACCATGGAAATATTTACATTATTAGAAACTTTAGAAGAATTGTTAGAAAATAGTAGAAGTCTACCATTTTCTTCAAAAGGTGTTGTAAATAAAGAAGAAATGTTAGATTTGATTAAAGAAATAAGAATAAAACTTCCAGATGAACTAAAACAAGCTAAATGGGTAAAAGAAGAAAGACAACGTATATTAGTAGAAGCACAAAAAGAAGCTGATGAAATTGTAAAAGAAGCAGAAAATAGAATTATAGCTATGATAGATGAACATGAAATAACTAGAAAAGCATATGACCAAAAAACAGAAATCATTGAAACTGCAAATGAAATGTCAAGAGAAATTTCAAAAGGTACTAAAGAATATGCAAATGTTTTACTTGCAAATACAGAAAAAGTATTAAATGAAACACTAGATAAATTAGGAACAAACATAACAGAGGCATTAAATATAATGCAAATATCACTAGAGGATACAATAAAAACCATTCAAAATAGTAGAAAAGAATTAGAATAATAAGCAAAAGTCAGATCTCAGAAGTCAAAAAGCGAAGACTTTTGGAATCTGACTTTTAAAAAATGTAAAAAGAACGAATATTTTATTAACAATACAAGTTCTCTTTTACAATTTTAGAAGGGATAACAAGAAATGGCAAAAAAAAGAAGTTATAAAAAGAAAAAAAATAATGCATCAAAATTAGACATAGCAGTTGTAAGTATAATAGTTTTAAGTATACTTTTAGCAGTATTAATTTATACAAAATCAGGAGTAATTGGCTTAAAACTAAATGAAATTCTTCGGAGGCTTAATGGGAATTATGCAATATATACTACCAATTGGAACTTTTGCAATTGCTATAAAGCTTGCTTGTGAGGGGGAAAAAGAAATATCATCTAAACTAATACAATATGCAATAGCTATTATTAGTCTTTCTATTGTATTTAGTGTATTTCAAATTTCATCAGGTGAGTTACACTCTTCAAAAGAATTATCAGAATTAGTAAAAGATGCATATTATTTTGGCTCTCAAGGTAAAGGTGGAGGAGCAATTGGTGCTGTTGCAGCTGTTCCACTTGCTAAATTATTAGGAGACTTAGGAGCTGTTATTCTATGTGTTGGTGTTGCAATTATTTTACTTGTATTTACATTTGGTATTAATTTATCTGATATTATTAATATTATAGCTGATAGAATAGAAGAAAAAAGAGATAAAATTTTAGAAAGAAAAGAAAATGAAAAATCAAAAACACAAGAAAATGATGAAGAAACTCCTGCCCAAAGAAGAAAGCGTGAAAGAGAAGAAAAACGCCTAAAAGCAAAAATGAATAAAATAGAAGAAAAAGATCAAATGGAAAACCAAATAAAAATTAACTTTGGCGGAAGAATTGTTGATAGTGATGATGAAAAATCAGGTTTAAAGAGATATGATCATACAGGAGAAGATTTAGAACCACTTACAAAAAACAGAAAAAAACAAATTTTTACTAATATCGAGCCTTCTATACAACCAGATGTGATTGATAGTAATTTATTTAAAGATGTAGAAGAAGAAAAACAAGATAAGAAAAAAGCAGTATTACAATTAGAACATGCTCAAATTGTTGAAGATGAACATTACGAATACCCTCCAGTAGAACTTTTAAGTAAATCTTCTCAAAAATCTTTAAGAGGTGGAGCTAAAATATTAACAGATACAGCTACGAAACTACAAAAAACATTATATAGTTTTGGAGTATCAGCAAAAGTAGAAAACGTATCTGTAGGACCTGCTATTACAAGATATGAATTAAAACCTGCTGAAGGGGTAAGAGTTAGCAAAATTGCAAACTTGGCTGATGACATTGCCCTAAATTTAGCAGCAGAAACTATAAGGATTGAAGCACCAATTCCAGGAAAACAAGCAGTGGGAATTGAAGTCCCAAATAAAGAAAAAGAAGTTGTTCATTTTAGAGATGTAATAGATAGTGATGAATTTAAAGAAAATAAATCAAAGTTAACTGTTGGACTTGGTAAAGATGTATCAGGAAATGTACAATTAGCAGATATTAGCAAAATGCCACACGTTTTGATTGCAGGTTCTACGGGTTCACGGAAAAAGTGTATGTATTAATACTATAATTACAAGTATTATATATAATGCAAAACCAAGTGAAGTAAAATTTGTTATGGTAGATCCAAAAGTGGTTGAGTTATCAGTATATAATGGTATTCCACATTTATTAATCCCGGTTGTGACAGACCCAAGAAAAGCTGCAGGTGCATTAGCATGGGCAGTACAGGAAATGGATGATAGATACAATAAATTTGCAAGTAAGGGAGTAAGAGATTTAAAAGGTTATAATAAAGCTATAGAAAAAGAAAATGAAGCAGGAAAATTACCACAAATTGTAATTATAATTGATGAGTTAGCAGACTTAATGATGGTTGCAAAAAATGATGTGGAAGATGCCATATGTCGTTTAGCACAAAAAGCAAGAGCTGCAGGTATGCATTTAGTAATTGCAACACAAAGACCATCGGTTGATGTTATAACTGGATTAATTAAAGCTAATGTACCATCAAGAATTGCTTTTGCAGTATCTTCACAAGTAGACTCAAGAACAATTTTAGATAGTGTAGGTGCGGAAAAATTATTAGGAAAAGGAGATATGCTATTCTTCCCTTCAGGAGCACCAAAACCATCAAGAGTGCAAGGAGCATTTGTATCAGATGATGAAGTAGAAAAAATAGTTGACTTTATTAAATCTAATGGAACAGCAACTTATAGTGAGGACATTTTAGAAAGTATTGAAAATAGCAATAAAACAGATAAAGAACTTGCACAAGAACAGGCAGAAGATGATGACACAGATCCATTTTTAATGGATGCTATTCAAACAGTAGTAGAAACAGGACAAGCATCTACATCATTTATACAAAGAAGGTTTAAAGTTGGATATGCAAGAGCAGGAAGAATTATAGACCAAATGGAAGAAAGAGGAGTTATTTCTGGATACCAAGGAAGTAAACCAAGGGAAGTGCTTATGACCTTAGATAAGTTAAATGAATTAAAAATGGGAAAAAAAGATGAAAAGGAGTAGAAATTTGCAAAAGAAAAATGAAAATTTTTTAGATAAAATTGTAAAAAAAGATTATAACAATGAACTAGAAACAATATTAGAAAAAAAGTATTTTGATGAAAATGTAAAAAGTATACTTCTTAGTACACTTTACAAAATAGAGGCAGCATATAAAGATTATAAACAAGTAAAGCAAAATGCAGATACAAAAGAAGAATTTATCGAAAAAATAATACAAATTATACAAAAAGATTGTAATGAAATAAAGCTCATAAAACCAAATTCTCAAGAAAATAAAATTATAGGAAATAAAACATTTTTAGTAGAAAAAAATAAAAAAAGAATAATTTGTTATAATGTAGAAAGAAAGCTGTTATATTGTATTTCTAAAATAAGCAAAAAACAAAAAATTATTAAAGATGACTATTTTTTAATAAATGAAACACTTTCTAATTTAATTAATGTAGGAAATAATATAAACACTGTAGAACCATTAAGAGATTTTAATGGCTATTCATGGACAATTATACCAAGAGAGATTGAAAGTATTGAGCATAACTTAATTTATCAAAATTTACTTATATTAGTTGGAAATAAATTTTTAACTAATTGGATTGAAAATAAAGAATTTATTATTGATTATATGGAGATATTTAGAAATAAATTTTGTGATGAATATGGTAAAGAAAATGCAGTAAATTTTATAAATGTACTATATAATATATCAATTTTAATTGATATAAAATTTAATAAAAAAAGCAAAGAAAAAATGCTTAAATTATATCAAGATGTTAAGCAACAACTTGAAAATATCGAGGATAATAAAAAATTCATAGAAGAAATTACAAAAGAAAAAAGGAAACTAACAAAGGAAATTAGAAAAATAGATGAAACTATTAATGATAAATCTTTATTACAAGAAGAATATATAAAAAGAAATGAATTATTGCCATTAAAAGAAAAAATATTTAGTATAAGGATATTAAGAAACCTTATGGTAAAAGAAAGAAAAGAAAAAATAGAAAAAATTAATGAACTAAATGAATTTTTAAAGCCGAAAAAATTTGTAGAATACAAAAAAGAACTAGAAAACAAGTTAAATTATTTAAAATTAGTAAATATAAAAGATTTACAACAAGAAATAGATAAACTAAATATAGAATTACAAAGAATATTTTTAAAATGTTTTGAAACAAAATTAGAAAAAATACGGAAGCAAACAAGAATTTATTAAGTCAATTTACGAATTTCGTTACTATTGTATGCAACCATATAATGAGGAAAAAAGTATATATGAATTAACAAGCTTAACAAATATATTAGAAAAAATAGGAAAAAATATATTAAAAAAAGCATATACAATGAAAATTATAGAAAAATTTTCTAAAAATGAAGATATTAATTACAAATTATTAAAATATATATTTACAACTAAAGTAATAAATTTAGAAGAAGTATATTTAAAACTTACTAAAGAAAAAGAAAAATTCTTTATAAACGTATTTGATGGAAATACTTTAGAAGAAAAAGAGCAAGTATTAGGAATGACATTATCTGACCAAAAAAGCCTTAATATAAGATTAAATAAAAAAGTAAGGGCTTTTTATTAAAAGGAGGAAATAATGAAAATAACTTTTTTAGGTGCAACAAAAACTGTTACAGGTTCAAACTTTTTAGTAGAAGCAGCAGGAAAAAAATTTTTAGTAGATTGTGGAATGTGGCAAGGAAAAGCAGAGCTGGAAGTACAAAATGAAGAAGAATTTGATTTTAATCCACAAGAAATAGACTTTATGTTACTAACACACGCTCATATTGATCACTCTGGAAGAATTCCGAAATTATATAAAGAAGGATTTAGAAATAAAATTTATGCACATAAAGCCACATGTGATCTTTGTACATTAATGTTACCAGATAGTCGGACATATTCAAGAAATGGAAAATGAATGGAAAAATAAAAAAAGAAAAAGAAAAGGTGAAAAAGAAAAAGAACCATTATATACAGCCCAAGAGGCAATAAGATCATTAGAAATATTTGAACCTGTTCAATATGATGAAATTATAGAAATAACACCAGAAATTCATGTTAGATATAATGATGCAGGACATATGTTAGGTTCTAGTATTATAGAATTATGGGTAAAAGAGGGAGATAAAGAAACAAAAACAGTATTTACAGGAGATTTAGGAAATAATGATATTCCTTTATTAGATTCACCAACTATGATTGAAGATACAGATTACTTAGTAATGGAATCAACATATGGGAGTAGACTTCATTTAAAAAATAATGAAAAAGCAGAAATGTTTTTAGACATAGTTTCAGAAACACTAGAAAAAGAAGGAACAGTTGTTATACCATCTTTTGCTGTACGGTAGAACACAAGAAATTTTATATGAAATTAATAAATTAAAAGAAAAAAAAGAAGATGAAGATTTTAAAAGAAAATACAAAACTTTAATGCAAGCTTCTGTTTATGTAGATAGTCCTTTGGCAATATCTGCAACAGAAGTATTTAAAGAAAACACATATTTATTTGAACCAGAAGTAAAAGAAGAAATAGAAAGAGGAGATAATCCACTAGAATTTCCGGGCTTAAAATTTACAAAAACAGCAGATGAATCAAAGGAACTTAATGAAGATAAAAGACCAAGTATTATCATTTCAGCAAGTCGGAATGTGTGAAGTTGGAAGAATAAAACATCATTTAAAACATAACCTATGGAATCCAAAATCAACAATACTTTTTGTAGGTTATCAAGCACCAGGAACATTAGGATATAGTATAGTAAATGGAGCAAAAACTGTAAAGATTTTCGGGGAAGAAATTGCTGTAAATGCAAGAATTGAATATATTGAAGGATATTCTGGACATGCAGATCAAGAGGGATTAATGAACTTTATATATTCTTTTATAACAAAGCCAAAACACATATTCTTGGTTCATGGAGAAAATGAGGCACAAGGAATACTAAAAGAAAAAATTGAATCAGAAACTGGAATATCAGTTACAATTCCTGAGTTTGGAGAAACTTATGAAATTACTGAAAAAATAGAAATGACTAATAAAATACAAAGAAAAATATCAACAACATTAAAATCAGAAATCTTACAAAGACTAGAAAAATTAAAAGAAGAAATTGATGATATGGATATTTATGTAAGAGAAGATGTTAAAGATGAAAATTTACGAGATGAAGATATTTTCAGAATTAATGAGAAAATAAAAGACTTAGAAAAACAAATTTTAAATGTAATAGAAGGGTGAAAAGGAGGATATGTTAGTTTATTATAAATTAACATAAGCTGATTAAAATGGAAAATAAATATTTAAATGAAGCAATTATTGGAAATAAAGATTTATTAGCTACTTTTACAAAAAAAGGAGAATTACAAAGGCTATATTTTCCAAGTAAGGATATTAGACAATATATTAACTTTTTTCATACAGGAGTTAAAATTAATAATTCGGACTTAATTTATTTACATGATGATATTAATAATATATATATACAATATTATGATACAGATACAAATGTATTAAATACTGAGATAACGAACACTTACTTTAATTTGAAAATGGTACAAACAGATTATATGCTTATTAAAGAAAATGTGCTTGTAAAAAAATATATATTTTTAAATGATGGAAAAATTGATTTAGATACTAAATTTTATATACATTCTGAATTATTATCAGATCAAAACAATTTTGTTGGATGCAAAATAGTAGATAGAGGTATGATGCAATATGCACATGATTTTTCTGTAGCTACTTTTGCAAAAGAACATAAAATCTTATCACATCAAATTAATGGAAGTAAAGATAATATAAAAAGAGGAGAAATTTATGATAAGGATTATATAGGGATGTCAAAAGATTCTAGTATATGCTATGATATAGGGGTAATTAAACCACAAGAAAAGAAAACTTTAGAAATATGTATTTTAATTGATGAAAATAAAAATATATCAGATATGGAAAATGAAATTGATAGAATTACTAAAATTGATTTGAACAAAGAATATGTAGCAACAAAATCTTATTGGAGAAAATATATAAAAGAACATAATGGATTAAACTTAAAAGAACCAGAAAACAGTTATGAAGAAATTATATATGAAATATACAAAAGAAGTATTTTACTATTTCCCCTTTTAGTAAATTACGAAACAGGAGGAATAATTGCATCACCTGAAATAGATGAAGGATTTACCAAATGTGGAAGATATGCTTATTGTTGGCCAAGAGATAGCGTATTTATGACAAAAGCAATGGATATTATAAAAATGGAAAAAGAAACAGAAAAATTTTATAAGGTCTTTTGTAAAAAAACACAAAGCAAAAATGGTATGTGGGAGCAAAGATTTTATACAGATGGAAAACTAGCACCATGCTGGGGATATCAAGTTGATGAAACAGCAAGTGTAGTTTATGGAGTATATGAACATTATAAGTATTCAAAATCTGAGAAATTTTTAAAAGATAATTTAAAAATGTGTGAAAAAGCAATAGATTTTCTAAAAAATTACGTAAAAGATTGGTTAGAAATTGATGGAATAGAAGAACAATATAAAGATAAGGTAAAAGAAGAAATTGAAAATGAAAGGCTTAAAAAAGAGCATAAATATCATATAAGTTATGATTTATGGGAAATGTGCGAAGGAATACATTTATATTCTTTAGCAAGTATATATGCTGCTTTTGATTCAATTTTAAAAATATATAAAATTTTAGGAAAAAATGTATCTGAATTTGAAAATAACAGACTAAAAGAAGAAAAAATACAAAAAAATGCAAGAGAAATAGAAAAAATAAATATAGAAATAAAAAAATATATTAACGAAAATATGTATGATGAAGAAAAGAAATCATATGTAAGAAATACTCAAGATAAAAAAATGGACATTAGTATTTTAGGAGCAATTACACCTTTTAATGTATTAAAGCCAAAAGAAAAAAAGGTGATAAATACAATAGATAGTATAAATTTACATTTAAGAACATATACAGGAGGATATCAAAGATTTGAACAAGATCATTATATGAATGGAAATCCATGGCCAATTGCAAATCTTTGGATGACTTTATACTATTTAGAAACAGGAGAAAAGAAAAAAGCAAAAGAAACATTTGATTTTGTTATAAAAACAGTAGGAAAACATTATTTCTTTGGAGAGCAAGTAGATAATGCTACTTTAGAGCCAAATTGGGTAATAGGTCTTGGTTGGTCACATGCAATGTTTATTATTGTTTTGGAAAAATTATATGGTGATAAAAAATAGATATAATTTAAATTATAAAAAGTACTTGCAAAGTTAGTTAATTTAGTATAGAATGGAATTGTCTAAAGTAATTTAGGATATAATATAATGAAAGTAGATGATTAAAACATCATTTAAAAAAGAGGAGGAAATTTTATGTCAATAAAAATTGGAATTAACGGATTTGGAAGAATTGGAAATTTATCATTCCAAGCAGCATTAAAAAAAGAAGGAGTAGAAGTTATAGCAATAAATGACCCATTTATAACAGCAGATTATATGGCGTATATGACAAAATTTGATACTGTACATGGAAGATTTAATGGAACAGTAGAAGAAAAAAATGGAGCATTAGTTGTAGATGGAAAAGAAATAAAAGTATACAATGAAATGGATCCACATAATATTCCATGGAAAGAAGTAGGGGTTGAATATGTATTAGAATGTTCAGGTGTATTTACAACACTTGAAAAAGCTGAAGCTCATATTGAAGCAGGAGCAAAAAAAGTAATAATTAGTGCACCATCAAAAGATGCTCCAATGTTTGTAATGGGAGTAAATAATGAAAGTTATGATCCAAGTATGAATATTGTATCAAATGCATCTTGTACAACTAACTGTTTAGCACCACTTGCTAAAGTTATAAATGATAATTTTGGAATCAAAGATGGGTTAATGACAACAGTTCATTCAACAACTGCAACTCAAAAAACAGTTGATGGAGCATCTAAAAAAGATTGGAGAGGTGGTAGAGCTGCATCTGCTAATATCATACCATCTTCAACAGGAGCTGCAAAAGCAGTTGGAAAAGTTATTCCAAGTTTAAATGGAAAATTAACTGGTATGGCATTTAGAGTACCTACTGTTGATGTGTCTGTAGTAGATTTAACTTGTAATTTAGAAAAACCAGCAACTATGGAAGAAATATGCAAAGTTATGAAAGAAGCATCTGAAAATCAAATGAAAGGAATTATCGAATATGTAGATGAACCTGTTGTATCATCTGATTTTATTAGTGATGAACATACATCTATTTTTGATAGCACAGCAGGAATACAATTAACAGACACTTTTGTTAAATTAGTTGCATGGTATGACAATGAATGGGGATATTCAAATAAATTAGTAGATCTTGCTTGCTACATTGCATCAAGAGGATAATAAAATAAAAAAAGAGTACTTGCAAAGTATTCTTTTTTATATAATAGGGAAATAATACTTACATTTTCTATTATTATATAAAATTAGTTCCAAAATTAATAAAAAAATAGGGAGGATACAAATGAAAAAAAGACAAGAAGGTATTACTTTAGTTGTGCTTATAATTACTATAATAGTAATGCTAATATTAGCTGGAGTAACAATAGGACAAATTAGTGATCATAAAGGAATTATAAATCAAACTAGACAAACAACCAAGAATGCACAAAGAGAAAGTATTGTTGAGAAAATAAAAGCAGATATTTATACAGAAAAAACTAAAAAAGGGAGAGAAATTACAGAAGAAGAATTTAAAAGCATTATAAAACAATATGGAAAAGTAACTGATGATGAAAATGATGAAGGAAAAATTATTTTAACAACTGATGATGGGGGATATAAGATAGAACAATCAGAAATATGGAAATAAAATGTTAAAAAAGATAACAAAAAAATGAAGAATACTTGAAAAGTATTCTTTTTTAATATAAAATAAGTATGAATTAAATAAAATGGTAAAAATAAGTAAACAATAATAAAATTAAAGGAGGTTTTTTAAATGAATAAAAAAACAATTAAAGAGATTGATGTGAAGGGAAAAAAAGTTTTAGTTCGTTGTGACTTTAATGTACCAATGGATGAAGAAAAAAACATTACAGACAATACAAGAATAGTAGCTGCACTACCTACCATAAAATATTTATTAGATAATGATTGTGCTATTATTTTATGTTCTCACTTAGGTAGACCAAAAGGAGAATTTAAACCAGAATTTTCATTAAAACCAGTAGCAAAAGAGTTATCAAAATTATTAGGTAAAGAAGTAATTATGGCAAAAGATGTTATAGGAGAAGATGCCAAAACTAAAGCTAAGGATTTAAAACTAGGAGAAGTTATGTTATTAGAAAATGTTAGATTCCACAGAGAAGAAACAGATAATGATCCTGAATTTAGTAAAGAATTAGCAAGTATGGCTCAAATATTTGTAAATGATGCATTTGGGGCAGCACACAGAGCACATAGTTCAACTACAGGAGTAGCAAGTTATTTGCCAGCTGTTTCGGGTTTATTAATTGAAAAAGAATTAAAATTCTTAGGAAATGCATTAGAAAATCCTGAAAGACCATTTGTAGCAATCCTTCGGAGGTGCTAAAGTCTCAGATAAAATAGGAGTAATCGATAGTCTACTTGAGAAGGTAGATACATTAATAATTGGAGGAGGGATGGCATATACTTTCTTTAAAGCACAAGGATATGAAGTTGGAAGCTCAATATGCGAGCTAGACAAACTAGATTTAGCAAAGGAATTAATGGAAAAAGCAAAAGAAAAAGGAGTTAAATTAATGCTACCTATTGATACAAAAGTAGGAAAAGAATTTAAGCCAGACACAGAAAGTAAAACAGTAAAATGGACAGAAATTCCTGAAGGATGGGAAGGATTTGACATTGGAGAAAAAACAATAGAAATGTTCAAAGAAGAAATAAAAAAAGCAAAAACAGTAGTATGGAATGGACCATTAGGATTATTTGAATTTGAACAATTTGCAATTGGAACAAATGCTATAGCGAAAGTTTTATCAGAAATTGATGCTATAACAATAATCGGAGGAGGAGACTCAGCAGCAGCAGTAAAAAAAGCAGGGCTAGAAGAAAAAATGACACATATTTCAACAGGAGGAGGAGCATCTTTAGAATTCCTAGAAGGAAAAAAATTACCAGGAATAGAATGTCTAATGGAAAAATAGTGACTAAATATCTTATTAGTATGTCTAAAAATGTAAATTTGAAGTTATATAAAAGTAATATAAAACTGTGTAAGTATAAAAAATATAAATTTAATAGAAAGAGGGTAAATTATGAGAAAGAAAATAATTGCTGGAAATTGGAAAATGAATATGCTACCAGGAGAAACAATTGAATTTATAAATGAATTAGCACCATTAGTAAAAAATACTGAAAATGAAGTAATTTTATGTGTTCCATATACAGACTTATTTTATGCAATTTTAACAGCTCAGGGGACAAATATAAAAATAGGAGCACAAAATATGCATTATGAGGAAAAAGGAGCTTATACAGGAGAAGTTTCTGCACAAATGCTAAAAGCAATAAATGTAGAATATGTAATTATAGGTCATTCAGAAAGAAGACAATATTATAACGAAACAGATGAAACAGTTAATAAGAAAATCAAATCAGCATTTGCAAATAATTTAAAACCAATTGTATGTGTAGGAGAAACATTAGAAGAAAGAGAAGAAGGAAAAACTGCTGAAATTATAACAAAACAAACAGAATTAGCATTAAATGGTTTGAAAAATGATGAAGTAGAAAATATAATAATTGCTTATGAACCAATTTGGGCAATTGGAACAGGAAAAACAGCAACAAGTGATGATGCAAATAATTCAATTAAAGAAATAAGAAATAAAATAGCACAAATCTATGGACAAAATGTGGCATCAAGAGTTATAATACAATATGGTGGAAGTGTAAAAAGTACAAATGCAAAAGAACTATTTTCTATGTCTGATATTGATGGCGGATTAGTTGGTGGAGCAAGTTTAAAGGCAGAAGAATTTAGTAAAATAGTAAATTTCTAAAGATAATATAGTTATAGTAAAGTAAAAAATTCAAAAAAGGAAGGTAAATATGAAAGACAAATTAACAATGCTAATGATATTAGATGGTTTTGGTAATAATCCAAATAAAGATGGAAATGCAATTAAATTAGCTAAAACACCTAATATAGACAAATTAATGAAAAAATATCAAAATGCAGAAATTAACACAAGCGGGTTAGCAGTTGGATTACCAGAAGGACAAATGGGAAATTCTGAAGTTGGTCATACTAATATAGGAGCAGGAAGAATTGTTTATCAAGAATTAACAAGAATTACAAAATCAATTGAAGAAGGAGACTTTTTTACAAATCCAGAATTTATAGCTGCAATTGAAAATTGTAAAAAGAATAACTCAAAATTACACATATTAGGTTTAGTATCAGATGGTGGAGTTCATAGCCACATACGACATTTATATGGATTGTTAGAAATGACAAAAAGAAGAGATTTTGAAGATGTATATATTCACTGTTTCTTAGATGGTAGAGATACACCACCTGCATCTGCAGAAAGTTATATACTAAAATTACAAGAAAAAATAAATGAAAAAGGAATAGGAAAAATTGCTAGTATCTCTGGAAGATTTTATAGTATGGATAGAGATAAAAGATGGGAAAGAGTTCAAAAATGTTATGATGCAATAGTAAAAGGAGAAGGCAACAAATCATGTAGTGTTGTAAAAGCAATTGAAGATTCTTATCAAAAAGAGGTTTTTGATGAATTTATAGAACCAACTGTAATTTGTAATGGAGAAGAACCAATTGCTACAATTGGAAAAAATGATTCTGTAATCTTTTTCAACTTTAGACCAGATAGAGCAAGAGAAATAACAAGAGCATTAGTAGATAAAGATTTTAACGGATTTGAAACAGTAAAAAATTTAAATTTATACTATGTATGTTTTACAAATTATGATGAAACAATGCCAAATGTTCATGTTGCTTTTAAAAAAGAACCATTAAAAAATACTTTTGGAGAATATATTAGTAATAAAGGATATACACAACTAAGAATTGCTGAAACTGAAAAATATGCACATGTAACTTTTTTCTTTAATGGAGGAGAAGAAAAACAGTATGAAGGAGAAGATAGAATTTTAGTACCATCTCCTAAGGTAGAGACATATGATATGAAACCAGAAATGAGTGCTTATGAGGTAACAGATAAAGTACTAGAAGCAATCAAAGAAGATAAATATGATGCTATTATTTTAAATTATGCAAATACAGATATGGTAGGACATACTGGAAGCCTAACAGCAGCGATAAAGGCAGTAGAGGCAGTAGATGAATGTGTAGGAAAAGTAGTAAAATTAGTAGAAGAAAAACAAGGAAATATGTTAATTACAGCAGATCATGGTAATGCAGAGCAAATGATAGACTATAAAACAGGAGAACCACATACAGCACACACTACAAATCCTGTACCACTTATATTAGTAACAAACAATAAAAATCTAAAATTAAAATCAGGTGGAAAATTAGCAGATTTAGCACCAACAATGCTTGATTTAATGAATCTTGAAAAACCAGAAGAAATGACAGGAATTAGTTTATTAGATAAGGAATAAGAAGATATGTTAAATCATACAAAAAAAATAAAAGAAATATACGAAGTAATTCAGAAAATGATATTTTATATAATTCCGGAAAAGTGGGATAAATTATATTTATACAGTTCTGTTATAGATATAGAAAAAGGAAAAAAAACAGGAGAATTATATTTTTATTATATTCCAAAAGGGATATTAAAGAAAAAGCCTGTTAATGTTTATGAAATACCAAATAAATTTAATATTGATGAAAGAGAATACGTAAAACTAGTAAAAGCATTGTATGAAAAAATAAAACAATTACGAGAAGAATTTAGAAAATCAGAAACAGGAACTATATGGTCTAATATTACTATTACTATAGAAAATTTAAAATTTAAAGTAGAATATAATTATGATGACTTAATAAATAATGATTTTAATAGTTATGAAAGACATATAATATGGAGATATAAATATTTGGGAATCAGTCAGGAACAGGTCAATAAAAAAGATAAAGAAATCTTGAACCGATATTTATTAGGAGCTAGAACCTTATCAAGACAGGAATTTTATGAAACAGGAATTTATATAAAAGATATAGAAAATATAGTTGCATTTAATACAACAAAAGAATATGAAGAAAAAGAAGAGTATGATCAATTAAATTTGGAGATGGAAGAAAATAAGCAACTAGTAGAAACACAAAAAGTTAGAAAAAATCAAATATTATTATCACAAGAGGAAATGCAAAAAATACAGGAAAAAAAGGGCAGAAAATAAAATTTCTGCCCATAGATTGTTTAAGTTATTAAGTTTAGGATAAATCCTAAAATAAATAAACACAAGTAGAATAAAACTAAGAATTGAAAGGAGCAATAAAAATGATTTATTCAAAAGAATTAGAAGGAATGTGCCAAGTAAAAAAAGGAGTAGACCATGGACCAGCACCAATTCCAGAAGAAGGAAAATGGGTTAAAGCAAAAGAAATAAAAGATATTTCTGGGTTAACACATGGTATTGGATGGTGTGCACCACAACAAGGAGCATGTAAATTAACATTAAATGTTAAAGATGGAATTATACAAGAAGCACTAATTGAAACAATAGGATGTTCAGGAATGACACACTCTGCTGCAATGGCAGGAGAAATTTTAACAGGAAAAACAATATTAGAGGCATTAAATACAGATTTAGTGTGTGATGCAATTAATACTGCTATGAGAGAACTATTTTTACAAATTGTATATGGAAGAACACAAACAGCTTTTTCAGAAGGAGGACTTCCAGTAGGAGCAGGTCTAGAAGATTTAGGAAAGGGTCATACATCACAAGTTGGAACAATTTATTCTAGCTCATTAAAAGGACCAAGATACTTAAATTTAGCAGAAGGATATATAGTAGAGTTAGGATTAGACAAAAATGATGAAATTATTGGTTATAAATATGTACATTTAGGAAAGATGATGGACAATATAAAAAAAGGAATAGAACCAACAGAAGCTATTGAAAAAGCTTCTGGTACATATGGAAGATTTGAAGAAGCAGTAAAGAAAATTGATCCAAGAGAGAACTAGAGTATATAATATATACAAAATGAATGTAAAAAATAAGGAGGAATAAAAAATGGCAGTAACATTTGAAAGTTATGAAAGAAGAATAGATCAAATAAAACCAGTAATGGAAAAATATGAAATCAAGGATTTTGAAGATGCATTAAAAATATGTATAGATAAAGGATTTAACCCAGTAGAAATAGTAAAAGGGGTACAACCAATATGTTTTGAAAATGCTTGCTGGGCATACACATTAGGTGCAGCAATAGCAATTAAAAAAGGATGCACAAAAGCAAGTGATGCAGCTAGAGCAATTGGAGAAGGATTACAAGCTTTTTGTATTCCTGGATCTGTTGCAGATGATAGAAAAGTTGGGTTAGGACATGGAAATTTAGCATCTATGTTGTTATCAGAAGACACAAAGTGCTTCGCATTTTTAGCAGGACATGAATCATTTGCTGCAGCTGAAGGTGCAATTGGTATTGCAAAATCAGCAAACAAAGTAAGAAAAGAACCTTTAAGAGTTATATTAAACGGACTTGGAAAAGATGCTGCACAAATTATATCAAGAATTAATGGATTTACTTATGTAAAAACAGACTTTGATTTCTTCACAGGAAAAGTAAAAGTAATAGAAGAAATTGCATATTCAGATGGAGAAAGATCAAAAGTTAGATGTTATGGTGCAAATGATGTTAGGGAAGGTGTGGCAATCATGTGGATGGAAGATGTGGATGTATCTATTACAGGTAATTCAACAAATCCAACAAGATTCCAACATCCAGTTGCAGGTACATATAAAAAAGAAAGAATTGAAAGAAATAAAAAATATTTTTCAGTAGCATCAGGTGGTGGAACAGGAAGAACACTACATCCAGATAATATGGCAGCAGGACCAGCTTCTTATGGTATGACAGACACAATGGGAAGAATGCATTCAGATGCACAATTTGCAGGAAGTTCTTCAGTACCAGCACATGTTGAAATGATGGGGTTAATTGGAATGGGAAATAATCCAATGGTAGGTGCATCAGTAGCAGTAGCAGTTGCAGTAGAAGAAGCTATGAAATAGATGTATGCAAGGAGATGTCTTTATGTACATCATGATGAAGATAATTCTTGTAGATATGCTCACTCAGAATACAATGTAGTGGTAAGCAGCAAAAGGAAAGATATGATATATTTTATAGTATTTAAACATATAAATAAAAATAACAGATATTTAACTTTAAAAAATATCTGTTATTTTTATGATTTTTTATATAAAACACTTTAACTATATAAAAATTATTCTTTAATATCTTTTTTTGAATCTTTTTTATTATCTGTTACTACTTCTTTTAGAGCACCTAATGAACTTAATGCATTTGTAGCTTCAAAAGGAATAAATACTTTATTTGCTTCGCCTTTAGCGACTTCTTCTAAAGCTTCTAAAGATTTTAATTGTACTAATTTATCATTAGGATCTGCCTTTTTCATAGCTTCATAAACCATTTCAATTTCTTTAGCTTTAGCTTCTGCTACTTGTTTAATTGCTTGTGCTTCACCAGTTGCTCTTCTAATTTTAGATTCTCTATCAGCTTCAGCTTCTAATATAGCAGCTTGTTTTTTACCTTCAGCTATTGTAATTGCAGATTGTCTTTGAGCTTCTGATTCTAAAATCATAGCTCTTTTATTTCTTTCTGCATTCATTTCTTTTTCCATTGCATCTCTAATATCAGCAGGTGGAGTAATATCTTTAATTTCAACACGATCAATTTTACATCCCCATCTATCTGTTGCTTCATCTAGTACAATTCTTAATCTATCATTAATACCATCTCTAGAACTAAAAGTTTCATCTAAATCCATTTTACCAATAATATCACGAATTGTTGTAATAGCTAAATATTCAATACCCTTTTTCAAACTTTGAATTTCATAAACTGCTTTTGCAGGATCTGTTATTTGATAGAAAACAACAGTATCAATTGTAATTGTAACATTATCCTTTGTAATAACACCTTGAGGTGGAACATCCATAGTTTGTTGTTTTAAACTTACAACACTTCTAATCCTATCAAAGAAAGGAATAATAATTGTAAGTCCAGCATCGGCTACTTTATAAAATTTACCTAATCTTTCTATGATATATACCTCAGATTGTTTAACGATTTTAATAGATAAAGTTGCTATTATTAAAATAATAACAAGTAATACTAATAAAAACCACATAATAAATTTCCTCCTTTTATATATCTTTTAAATATAATAAAAATTAATAACTTATTTTATTGGTGTAACAATTACTTTAACACCTTTTATTTTAACTATTTTTACCTCTGTACCTTCTGATATATTACCATTATTTATATCAACAGCTGACCAAATTTCACCATTTACTTTAATCTGACCTAGAGATTTAATAGAATCAATTTCCTTTGTAACCAAGCCAATTTTACCAATAAGAGAGTATACATTAGTAGGACTTGTGTTTTTATTTTTTGTGAATTTATTTACAAAAGGTTTAGTAACAAAAATAAGTAAAGTGGATGATATAACAAATACTGCAGTTTGAATAACTAAATTATCTGTAAAAAAGCTAGTAATCATTGCAAATATTGAACCAATAGATAACCAAAAAATTAGAAATCCGACTGTAAAAGCTTCAATAATAACAAATATACCAGCAAATATAAGCCATATATACCACATGCTAAAAAACCTCCTTTATTTGTCAACCATTTATATTATAACATATATTTTATAAAAAAGAAAGGCTTTTGGAAAAATTTACATAAAACCGTAAAGTTGTAATTACAATTCACATCTATTTTTTAAAAGTTTGAAAATAATTATTTTTTCATAACCTTGGTGTAGCAAATTACCAAATAATTTTTTATCTGTAATTTGCTCATCGTACTCGCCTTAATTTGCTCGTTTGATCGCTTACACGGTTATTTCAAAACTAATTATTTTCATATTTATTTATTAATTTTT
This sequence comes from uncultured Clostridia bacterium, assembly GCA_947627265.1. Classification (GTDB taxonomy): domain Bacteria; phylum Bacillota; class Clostridia; order TANB77; family CAG-508; genus CAG-269. Next base: position 45,340 of record CANQVM010000002.1, read on the forward strand.
GAATTTATAAGCGGTGAATTATAACAAATTGTATAAAATTAAAAAAAAATGTTAATACCTATAATAAAGGAAAGAGGTATAATAGTTTGAAAAAATATAATTTTTCATTGCTATATGTGCCTTCGAACAAAGCGAGAAAGGAATGAAATTTTTTATGAATGAAAAAGATAAAAAAAAGTTAAATAATAGAAATATTAAAAATAATTCAGATGTAAAAAAAGGAGAGATAGGGGAAGATACAACAAAATACGGTGAATTTATATCATCATATTTTTCTTGGGTATCTTTAGAAAGTCAAAAAGATAGAGTAAAAGAATTAGAGAATATGACAAAAAATAAAGAAAAAAATAGATAAAGTTAGAAAAAAGAAAATAAATGTATATAAAATAAAGATAAAAAAATCACAAAGTCAGAGAAAGTCAAAAACAGTTCTTGAAATATAATTTTAAAATAGTATAATAGAAATATAAGTCAAAGAAAGTCAAAGTCTAAATATAAAATTTTTTGTAAAGGAGGAAAGTATGAGAGTATCAGATTTAATAGAAGAATTTATCAAAGATTTATTTGGAGAAGCTAATGAATCAATTGAAATCCAAAGAAATGAATTAGCAGAGCATTTTAATTGTGTACCATCACAAATAAACTATGTTATTTCAACAAGATTTAAACCATCTCAAGGTTATTACGTAGAAAGTAGAAGAGGTGGTGGAGGACACATTACAATTAGAAAAGTAAATAATACTAAAGAAGATTATATAATGCATATTATTAATAATATAGATAGAGAGCTAACATCAAATGAAGTTGATATATTAATTAGCGATTTTTTATCTTATAATATAATCAATCATAAAGAAGCAAAACTTTTAAAAGTCGCAACAAGTGATAATGTACTTCAGTTACCAAAAGATATAAAAGATGTGGTACGTGCAAGAATTTTAAAAAATATGTTATTAAATTTAGAATAGAGGAGGTTTTTATTATGTTATGTGATAATTGTGGAAAAAGAGAAGCAAATGTAAGGTATTCAGAAAATATAAATGGAAGAAAAAAAGAATTAAATTTATGCGAAGAGTGTAGTAAAAAATTGGGAATTGAACAAATGGATTTTGGGATGCCAATTGATTTTTCAAGCTTTTTAGGTGGATTTATGGACAGTCTTATAACTACACCAGAATTTGAACCATTAATAAATGATATAAAAACACTAAGATGCAATACATGTGGTTATACTTTTGAAGATATTGCAAATACTGGTAGATTAGGATGTAAAGATTGTTATGATGTATTCGAAAGCAGATTAGATCCAATTATAAAAAAGATACAAGGTGATAATCACCATGTAGGAAGAATTGGAAAAATAATTGATTCTAAAATAGATAATGCAACAAATAAAAAAGAAGTAAAAGAAGTAAAAGAACAAACTGAAATTGAAAAATTACAAGAAGAATTAAAGCAAGCAATTAAAGAAGAAAGATATGAAGAAGCAGCAAAACTTAGAGATGAGATAAAGAAATTAGAAAAATAAAGGAGGGAAAAACATTGAATTGGTATTTACAAAGCAATGAGAATTCTGATGTAGCAAAAAGCACACGAATTCGTTTATCTAGAAATTTAAGAGACTTTAAATTCGATTTAGAAAAAGAAGAAATTAAAGAATTAGAAAATAAAATAAAAGATAATCTTTATAATATTGGATATGGATTAAAATTTTTAAAATTAAAAGATATGGATGATATTACAAAAATGAGTTTAGTTGAAAGAAATTTAATTAGTCCAGAATTTGCATTAAAAAGAAGTAATACAGGAAGTATTTTAATTAATGAAGAAGAAAATATATGTATTATGGTAGGTGGAGAAGATCATTTATCAATACAAGTTTTTAATTATGGAATAGAATTAGAAAATTGCTTAAATCTAGCAATAGAATTAGATGAAAAAATAGGAGATGCATTAGGTTATGCAATTAACAAAAAATATGGATATTTAACAAGTAGCCCAAGTAATGTTGGAACAGGATTAAAAGCATCTGTTATGGTTTATTTACCAGCATTATCAAAAACAAAAAATACTAGAAAAATATTAGAAGCAATTAGTAGTTTTGGTATGAATATAAGAGGAACATATGGAGAAGATAAACAAAAACAAGGAGATATTTATCAAATATCTAATAAACAAACATTAGGAATTACAGAAAAAGAGATAATAAAAAATTTAGGAATAATTGTTAAACAAGTAATTGAACAAGAAAGACAAGCAAGAAAGCTCCTTGCAAAAGATGAGATAGAGCTTGAAGATATGGTATATAGAAGTTATGGGATTTTAACAAATGCAAGAAAAGTATCTTATGAAGAAGTAAAAGAATTACTATCTAATATAAAATTAGGAACAGACTTAGGAATTTTACAAGAACTAACAGATTTAAAAGTTCAAAAATTATATTTATATACAAAACCAGCTAGTTTACAAAAATATTTAGGAAAACAGTATGATAAAATTGAACGCGATATAAAAAGAGCAGAAGTAATAAAACAAATTATTAATGAAAGATAAGCTAAATAATTATAAGAATGATGTCCTTTATAAATAGGACATAGAAGGGAGTGGTAAAATATGATGTATAAATTTACGAATAGAGCAAAAAAGGCTATTGAGCTAGCAAATGAATTAGCAATAGAGCTAGGTCATAGTTATATTGGAACAGAACATATTTTATATGGATTAATAAAAGAAGGAAGTGGTGTAGCTTCCAAAGTGCTAGAAAATCAATCTTTAACAGCTGAAATGATTATTGATAAAATTGTAGAGTTAGTAGGGCATGAATCACCAATTAGCGAAACTTTAGGATTTACGCCAAGAACTAAAAGAGTTATTGAGAATGCATTTATAGAGGCAAGAAAGCTAGGATATAATTATATTGGAACAGAACATATTCTAATTGGAATTTTAAGAGAAGGAGATAGTATTGCAGCTAGAATTTTATTAGAACTAAATACAAATATTCCTAAATTATATAATGAAATAGTAAAGGTAATTAATGAAGGAGAAGATTTAGCAGGAGAAGATAAAAATGGGAAGTCCGAAAAAAGAAATGGTAGTTATAATTCAACGCCAACGTTAAACCAATTTGGAGAGGACTTAACAAAAAAAGCAGAAGAAGGAAAGCTTGACCCAGTAATAGGTAGAAAAGAAGAAATTGAAAGAGTTGTACAAATTCTATCAAGAAGAACAAAAAATAATCCATGTTTAATAGGAGAGCCAGGTGTTGGTAAAACAGCAGCAGTAGAAGGTTTAGCTCAAAAAATAACAACAGGAGATGTTCCAGAGATCTTAAAAGATAAAAGAGTTGTTACAATGGACATTTCTGGAATGGTTGCAGGAAGCAAATACAGAGGAGACTTTGAAGAAAGAATAAAAAAAGCTTTAGATGAAGTAAAAAAGGCAGGAGATATTATTTTATTTATTGATGAAATACACACAATAGTAGGAGCTGGTGCAGCAGAAGGTGCAATTGATGCGGCAAATATATTAAAACCATTATTAGCAAGAGGAGAAATTCAATTAATTGGTGCAACAACTTTAAATGAATATAGAAAATACATTGAAAAAGACAGTGCGTTAGAAAGAAGATTTAGTCCAGTAACTGTAAATGAACCAAGTAAAAAAGATACAGTAAAAATATTAAAAGGAATTAGGGACAAATATGAAGCACATCATGGTGTAAAAATAACAGATGAAGCAATTGAGGCTGCTGTTAAAATGTCTACTAGATACATTAATGACAGATTTTTACCAGATAAAGCAATAGATTTAATAGATGAAGCTGCATCTCGTGCAAAATTAAAATCATATACAGAGCCTGAAATCCTAAAGAAATTAGAAGAAGAGATAGAAGAAGTAGAAAAAGATAAAGAAGAAGCTGTTAGAATTCAAAAATTCGAAAAGGCAGCATCTTTAAGAGATAAACAAAAAGAACTAAAAGAAAAATATGAACAAGAGCAAAAAAAATGGAAGAATAAAAGTAATAAATCGATAACAAATATAACTGAAGAAAATATAGCAGAAGTTATTGCAAATTGGACAGGAATACCTGCAAAAAAAATAACAGAAGATGAAAATATAAGACTAAAAAACTTAGAACAAAATTTACATGAAAGAGTAATTGGACAAAATGAAGCGGTAGAAGCTGTATCTAAAGCAATAAGAAGAAGTAGGGTAGGATTAAAAGATCCAAATAGACCAATAGGTTCTTTCTTATTCTTAGGGCCAACAGGTGTAGGTAAAACAGAATTATCAAAGGCGCTTGCAGAAAGCTTATTTGGTGATGAAAATGCAATGATAAGAGTAGATATGTCCGAATATATGGAGCCACATTCAGTATCTAAACTAATTGGTTCTCCTCCAGGATATGTTGGCTTTGATGAGGGAGGACAATTAACAGAAAAAATAAGAAGAAAACCATATTCTGTTATTTTATTTGATGAAATAGAAAAAGCTCATCCAGATGTTATGAATATGATGCTTCAAATATTAGAAGATGGTAGACTAACAGATTCACAAGGAAGAACAGTAAATTTTAAAAACACTGTAATAATAATGACATCAAATATAGGAGCAAGATTAATTACTGAAAAGAAACACCTTGGATTTATAGCTTCAAATCAAGATGAAAAAGAAAAAGATAAAAATGAATATGAAGAAACAAAAAAAGAAGTTATGGAAGCATTAAAAAAAGAGTTAAGACCAGAATTTATTAATCGTATAGATGAAATTATTGTATTCCATAAACTTACAGACACAGAAATTAGTAAAATTATTGACATTATGCTAAATGAAGTTATTGGTAGATTAGAAAATCAAAAAATAAAAATAGAATTAGAGCCAGAAGTAAAAGAATTAATTGCAAGTAAAGGAATAGACAAAAACTTTGGTGCAAGACCACTTAGAAGAACAATTCAAAGTGTTTTAGAAGATAAATTGGCAGAGGAGATTTTAGAAGGTAAGTTAAAGAAAAATAAATTATCTAAAATTGGTGTAAAAGATGGAGAAGTAGTTGTATTATAGAATAAACTACAAAAAGAGAAGTATTATTATTGTGCTTCTCTTTTTATGTTAAATAATATAGTTTACAAAATAAAAAAAAGATGATATATTTATGTTAGAATTTGCAGTGAATTTTGGAAAACCAGTTGTAATCCATTATCCAAAAGGAGAAGAAGAGAAAGGAAAATTATGAATAAACAAGATTTATTAAAGGATTATAAAAAACATGAGGATAAGATGTGTTTATCCCATGTTTTAGATAAAATTGATATTTTAAATTTAAGAGGAAAAATTGAGTATACTGATTTTTTAGATATGTATCAAATTTCTCTTGTAGAAAATTTTTTAAAGAAGATTAAATATGAAAAGTATATTTTATTTGGTGGCTATGAGGATAGTGAGAGAAAAATTTTAATTTTATATCCAGAAAAGTATAATAATAGTATGATAGAAAAAAATTATACTAAAATATTAAAAATTATTAGAATAGAGCTACCAGAAGAAGAATATGGAAAATATACACATAGAAATTACTTAGGCGGAATTATAAAATTAGGCTTGAAAAGAGAAAAGGTAGGGGATATATTAGTTTCGCAAGATGGAGCAGATATAATAGTAGTAAATGATTTTGCACAAATACTATCAAAAGAATTACATTCACTTACAAGATTCGAAAATAGTAATATTTTAATTGAGGAAATTTATAATTTAAGAAAAAAAGAAATAAAAATAGAAGAAGTTAGTATAATTGTGCCATCTTTAAGATTAGATAATATTGTTTCAGATTTATCAAAAACTTCTAGAAGTAAAGCATCACAAATCATTGAACAAGAAAGAGTTTTTATTAATCGGACAAAATGAAACCAAATTGTCAAAACAAGTAAAGTTAAATGATGTAATTACTATTAGAGGAAAGGGCAGATTTATAATAAAAGAATTTTCAGGAACAACAAGAAGCGGTAGAATAGTAGTAAAAGTTGAAAAATATATATAAATATAAATAGTATATAACTACAAAATGGAGCTTATAAAAGGCTCTTTTTTTATATAATAGGAAAGGTCATACTGACAATTCCTATTATATAAAAGTTAGTTTGAATAATAATTATTACTTAAAATTCACAATAGTAACTCCCATCTCACCTTCACCATAAGTTCCTAATCGATAAGATTTTACATGAGGGTTGGTTTTTAAAAATGTATGAATTCCCTTTCTTAGTTTACCAGTACCTTTACCATGAACAATTCTAGCTGTAGTTAATTTGGCTAAACTACAATCATCTAAAAATTTATCTATAACAAAAATAGCTTCTTCCACTGTTAAACCAATTACATTAATTTCTGATTTAGCAGTTTTAGATTTAGAAATTCTTGTATATCCAGATGTTTGTATTTTAGAATCTAGTTTTGAATTTATATTGATATTAACTTTCTCTAAGTCATTTATATTGATATTAACTTTTGCAATTCCAACTTGTACTTGAACTTCATTTGATTTTGAAATATTAGAAAGTATAATTCCATTTTGTCCAAAAGACTTTACAAAGACTTCTGTATTAGGTTTTATATCTTTAATGTTTAAAGTCTTAGAAGGGTCAGAATTTTTTGAAATATCATGTTTTAATACATTTATATCTTTAATTTTTTTATTTAGATTATTTCTTAATTGATCTGCAGATTTTTTATCAGAAGAGTTAAGATTATTCATCTCTTTTATAATTTCGTTTGCTTCTTGTTTAGCATTTAATAAAATATCTCTAGCTTTTGTTTTTGCATTATTAATTAATTCTTGTTCTTTATTTTTTAATTCATCATTTTTTCTAATTAATTTACTTTCTAATTCAGAAATTTTACTTAATTTTTGTTCAATTTCTATTTTTTCTTTTTCAATTTCAGTTTTATTGTCATAAATATTTTTTAGTAGTTCTTCTAGATTTATTTGTTCAGAAGACATTCTAGATTTTGCTTGTTCTATAATTTTGTTGCTCAAACCTAGATTCTTACTAATTTCAAAAGCATTACTTTTTCCAGGTATTCCAACTAATAATTTATAAGTTGGAGTTAAAGTTTTTACATCAAATTCAACAGAAGCATTTTTAAAACCTGTTGTTATTAATGCATATTGTTTTAATTCTTGATAATGTGTAGTTGCAATAGTTAATGTGCCGAGATTTTGAAAAAAATCTAAAATACTAATAGCAAGATTAGCACCTTCAACTGGATCAGTACCAGAGCCTAATTCATCAAATAATATTAAAGAATTACTAGTTGCAGATTGAATAATAGAAACGATATTCATCATATGAGATGAAAATGTACTTAAAGAGTTATTAATACTTTGATCATCACCAATATCTGCAAAAATATTATCAAAAACATAAATAGAAGAATGCTCATCAGCAGGTATATTTAATCCACAACATGCCATAGTACAAAGAAGGCCAACAGTTTTCAAACTAACTGTTTTACCTCCAGTATTTGGACCTGTAATAACTAAAGTAGAAAAATCTTCTCCTAAATTAATAGAAATAGGAACAGCTATTTTACTATCAATTAAAGGATGTCTCGCATTTATTAAATTAATAATTTTATTTTCATTAATTTGTGGAGTAATACCTTTAATATCTCTAGAATATTTTGCTTTAGCAAATATAAAATCTAATTTACCAATTAAATCTATATCTTTTTTTAATTCATCAATATACGGTACAAATAAAGAAGATAGCTGTTGTAATATTTTTTCAATTTCAATTTCTTCTTCTTTTTTTAATGAGTTTAATTCATTATTCATTTTAAATACAGAAAGTGGTTCTATAAAATATGTAGAGCCTGCATTTGAAATGTCGTGAATAAATCCATTAATTTTACTACGAAATTCCTCTTTAACAGGTATAACAAATCTATTATTTCTAATTGTAATAATATTTTCTTGTATATATGAAGAGTAATTAGAAGAATGTATTATATGATTTAATTGTTCACGAATGTCTTGCTCAATTTTTCTTTGTTTTCTACGAATTTGTTGTAATTGTAAAGATGCCTTATCATCAATTGTATTTTCATCAATAATACATTCAGATATTTTATCTAAAATTCCTTTATTTGTATAAAGCATATTAAATAATGGAGATAAAGCCTCATATTCAGAACTATCTAAAAAGTCTTTAGAAAAATAATCTTTTAATTCATAAGATAATGCAAAAATATTTTTTAAGTTTATAAGTGAACTACAAGAAAGGGCTTGTCCACTCTCTAAAAGTTTTAGCTCAATATCAATATTTTTAATATTGTAAAAAGAAGGAGATGAATTTCTATAAATTAAGTTAACAGCTTCAAAGGTTTCTTCAAGTAAAAATTTTACCTTTTTTATAGAATTACTAGGTAGTGTATTTAAAGCTAAATTTTTTCCAATAGAAGTAATACAATAATTGCTAAGTATTTCTAATATTTTATTAAATTCTAATTTTTCTAAATTGTAATTCATTATAAAATTTATTCCTTTCTTGCTTTTCTTAAGAGATAATATATAAAATAAAAGTTTAAGCTTATTTTAAAATTAAAATCTCATAAATAATAATATATTTTATTATACAAACAAAATAAGTCAAAGTCAATCGTTAGTAGGTAAAGTCTATTTTTTTGTTTTAATTGATAATGGTTTTTATATTATATGGCAGTTAATATTATATTTTACATATTTTTTGGTTGAAACTTTTATAATAAAAAATACTTGCAAAAATCAAACTAATAGTGTAAAATAAAAATATAAAAACTAAAGTAAAAAAGAAGGTATGAAAATGCAAAAGAGTAAAAACGCTATAAATGTTGAGGCTGTACACACACACACACACACACACACACACACACCATACATTTATATAATAAATAAAGAAGGAAAAAATAATTTAGAGAAAACAATAAAAATAGAAAATAAAGACAAGACTAAAGCCTATGGAGAAATAATATAAAATAGGTTTTTAGTCCTGTCTTTTTGTATTTATATTAGATCTATATTTTATAATAAATCTATATAATATAAAACTAAGTAAAAAGATAGACTAAAATGTTGTGTGGATTTCTATAATACAAAATAACATTAAAAATAAAGCATTTACGTACCAAAAGAAAAATTAAAGGAGGAGTTTAAAAAAATGGAAAAAGAAGAACTACACAAAGGAAGAAAAATGAAAAATATGCAAAGTAATTTAAAACAAAAAGGTTTGAAAGAAAAAAGTAAAGGAATAACATTAATAGCATTGGTAATAACGATAATAGTGTTATTAATATTAGCAGGAGTATCAATAGCAACTTTAACAGGAGAAAATGGAATATTAACAAAAGCAAATGAAGCAAAAGATAAAACACAAATAGCAGATGTAATAGAAAGAGTACAAACAGATATATTAGGACTTGAAACAAATAATGGACAAAAAATATCAAAAGAAGAATTAAGAAAAATATTAGAAAAATACTTTGAGAAAGTACCAAATCCATTACCAGATGATTTAACAACATTGAAATTAAAATCTAAACAAGAATATGGTGGACAAGAAATACAAGTTTCGAAAATATATAATGGAGGATTAATAGTAACAGCAGAAAGCATAACAGCAGATGAATATGGAGCATATGTAAATTATGGAATAGACATAAATGGAGATGGAGATACAACAAAAGACTGGAAAATATTTTATGTAGAAGATTATAAAGGAGAAGGAGAAGGAGCACAAACACAACCAACAACAGGAAAAAGAATATTTTTAATATCAGCAGATTATGTAGGAAATAATTGTGATGCTTTGACAGGAACAAATGGAGCAAAAGAAAAAAGTAGTTTGCAACAAGCAACAGGAACAGATACTGATACTAATTTAGACAAAGATTGTTGTTATTATTGGTCAGGTTCAAACATTCCAACGTATGGGTGTACATTGCCTAATGAAGGAAATACTGCTTGTGCTTTTCCAAAATTATTTGAATTTTCAAACTATGATATAAAAAAGCACGCCTCAACAAGTGATTCATCAACACAATATAATAATTCAAAATGTGCAGCGAGTTTATTATGCACAGGAAATTGGTCAAAATTTGTAACAACAGGAGGAGAGTATGCAATAGGAGGTCCAACTTTAGAAATGTGGGTAGACAGTTGGAATGAAAAAGAAAAAGGAGCAAATAATTTTAGTAAACTATATGCAGTACCAAAGTCTGTAGATAATGATTATGGCTATTATGTAGGAACAAATGAAGGTGCGACTTCTACCAATACAAGTTTATCAAAGGTAGGAGAATATGGAACAGATAGCAAAGAAGGAACAGGATATTATGACACATTATATTTCCCACATAGAACAACAGCTGCAGGAGATTTAGATAAAGATAATAATAATGAATATGAATCTGCATATTGGCTTGCTTCCCCTAGTGCAGTTTCCTTCGCCTCTATGATGCGTGTGGGCTGCAACGGCATTGTCTACGATCAAGGCTATGATTATGACTCGTGCGGTTTGCGTCCTGTAGTTTGTCTAAAATCTAATGTTTACTTAGAAAAAGTGAAAAATGAAGATGGCATAGTATATTACAATATAAAATAAGAGCTTGTAAAGACAGAGCAGTTTTAATTGCTCTGTCTTCTTGCAAAATTTTTTTGAAATTGATTAAAAACTAATAAAATATTGCAAAAAACAAAAACTTGTGATATAAAAAGGATAATGTAAAATGTATTTAATAGAGAATAAGAGGTGAAATAATGATAAAAGCCTATGCAAAATCAGATATAGGGAAAATAAGAGAGATTAATGAAGATTCTTATTATATATCTGATTCACTAGATGAAGTACAGTTATATATGCTTGCTGATGGTATGGGAGGATATCAAGGAGGAGAAGTAGCAAGTAATTTAGCAATACAGTCGGCAAAAAGATATATTGAAAATAATTTTAAAGAAATCGAAAAAGATAAAGATAGTATTATTCAATTACTAGGTAGCAGTATGGAATACGCTAATATGGTAGTATATGAAAAATCAAAAGAAAGTAAAGATCTAGAAGGAATGGGTACTACTTTAGAAATTTGTTTAATATATAATAATAAGGCATTTATTGGACATGTGGGAGATAGTAGAATTTATAGAATTAGAAGAAACTTTATAAGAAAATTAACACAAGATCATAGTTATGTTCAAAAATTAGTAAAAGATGGAACTATAACACAAGAAGAAGCTATTCATCATCCACAAAAAAATATGTTAATGAAAGCACTGCGGATGTAATGCATTTGTTGAACCAGATGTAATGGTAAAAGGATTTTTAAAAGATGATATCATTATTATAAACTCAGATGGATTAACAAATGTGGTTTCACAAGAAGAAATATTAAAACAGGCACAAAAAAATATTGAACAAGCACCTAAAGAATTAATAAATATAGCAAATCAAAATGGAGGATATGACAATATAACTGTAATTGTAATAAAAAATATATAACGATCTACGTATAAACAAAGTTTAAGGAGAGATAAATATGAATTTAGAAGGTAAGCTATTAGGAAATCGATATGAAATTATCGAAAATGTCGGAAACGGGGGAATGGCTACTGTATATAGAGCTATAGATAAAATCTTAAAAAGAAATGTTGCTGTAAAAGTATTAAGAGATGAATTTACAACAGATGAAGAGTTTATTAGAAGATTTGAAGCAGAAGCACAATCAGCGGCAAGATTAACACATGCAAATATAGTATCAATTTATGATGTAGGTGTAGATGGAAATTTATATTATATAGTAATGGAATTAATTCAGGGTAAAACATTAAAAGAAATTATTATTAAAGAAAAAGGACCACTTCCATGGAAATGGTCAGTTAATGTAGCAATACAAATTGCATCAGCTTTAGAAGTAGCACATAGGAATAATATAATTCATAGAGATATTAAACCACATAATATTATAATAACAGAAGATGGCATTGCTAAAGTAACAGACTTTGGAATCGCAAAAGCAGTATCAAATTCAACTATTACAGCTTTTGGAACAACTATTGGTTCTGTACATTATTTTTCACCAGAACATGCTAGAGGTGGATTTACAGATGCTAAATCAGATTTATATTCTTTAGGTGTTGTAATGTACGAAATGGTTACAGGGAGAGTACCATTTGATGCAGATACACCAGTCTCAGTAGCTTTAAAACATATGCAAGATGAACCAGAAGAACCAATTGAAGTAAATCCAAATGTACCAGTAGCAGTAAATAAAATTATTATGAAAGCACTACAAAAAGATTCTACTTTAAGGTATCAAACTGCTTCTGAAATGTTAATAGATTTAAGAAAAGCATTAAAGGATCCAGAAGGGGACTTTGTAGAAGAATTAGATTATGATCCTACAGCAAAAACACAAGTTATTAATACAAGTGAGTATACAAATAAAAGAAAAAATGAAAATAAACAAGGTAAATTTAAAACTTTTATAAAAAATCATAAAGGATTAAGTATTTTTATTGGACTATTATTATTATTTTCTTTAAGTTTAGGAGGAACAATATTAGCATTAAATTTAACTAATCCACCAGAAGTTTCAATGCCAAATGTAGTTGGACTTTCAAAACAAGAAGCTCAAACTGAAATTGAAAATGCAAAACTGAAATTTGAAGTAGAAAAAGAAGAATACGATAAAGATGTACCAGAAGGATATGTTATTTCTCAGGACCCAACATATATGGAAAGATTTAATAAAGTAAAACAAGGAAGTACTGTAAAAGTAGTAATTAGTAAAGGGCAAGAAAAAACAAAAGTACCAAAAGTAGTAGGAATGAAAAAAGAAGAAGCAATAAAGGCTTTAGAAGATGCAAAACTAAAGGTTGAGGTTGTAGAAGAAACAAATAAAAAGATACAAGAAGGATATGTTATTAGTCAAGAAACAGATCCGGAAACAGATGTTTTTGCAGGAGATATTGTAAAAATTCATGTAAGTACAGGGGTAGAAAAAGTAGTTGTTCCTGATGTTATAGGAAAATCACAAGATGAAGCAAAAAAATCATTAGAAACGCAAGGATTTACCGTAACAGTGGTAAATTCTGAAGATAGTTCAAAAGAAAATGGAGTAGTATTAAAACAAAGCTTAGATTCTGGAATGTCAGTAGAAAAAGGAAGTAGTATTACAATTACTGTAAATAGTTATGAAGAATCTAAAACAGTAAATATTAGTATAAACATAAAAGAAATAACAGGAGGATACAGTGAAAGCGAAGAAAATTCAAATTCCTCAAGTTCAAATGTAAAAACAGTAAGTATTGCTATTAAATCAGGAAATACAACATTATATTCAGATTCGGGAGTAGATAAAAACACAACAAATAAATCAGCATCAATAACTGGAAAAGGCTCAATGGATATAACACTTATTATTACAGACTCAAATGGTGGTAGTTGGACTAGAACAAAAACTATAAACTTTAAAAGTGAATCATCAATTAGTTTTTAAACAAAATAGGGAGCGATTAATTCGTTCCCTAAAAATTTAATGGAGGTAAAATGCAAGGAATAATCATAGAAAATATATCTAACTTATACAAGGTACAATCTGAAACTAATCAAATATATGAAGCAACAGCAAGAGGAAAATTAAAAAAAGAAGAGATTATACCAGTTGTTGGAGATAAAGTAGAAATAGAAGTGTTTGATAAGCAAAATAATAAGGCAGTAATAGAAAAAATAAAAGATAGAGATGTATATGTAAAAAGACCAAAACTTGCTAATATAACACAGTTAGTTTTAGTATTATCTAGTAAAAACCCAAAGCCAGATTTGTTAATGTTAGATAAACAACTGGCATTTGCCGAATTTCTAGGTATTAAAGCTATTATAATATACAACAAAATAGATTTAGATAAAGATAAACAGTTTTATAAAATAAAAACTACTTATGAAAATATAGGATATAAGGTAATTAAAACTCAAGCAAATGAAAAAGAGGGAATAGAAGAATTAAAAAAATACTTAAAAAATAATATAAATGCTTTTTCAGGAAATTCAGGTGTACGGTAAATCTACATTAATTAATGCGATTTTCAATAAAAATATTACACAAGAAGGAGAAATTAGTAGTAAAAACAAAAAGGGAAAAAATACTACAACAAAAATTCAATTATATGAAATAGATAAAAACACCTATATAGCAGATACACCAGGATTTTCTACATTTGATATTTTTGAAATAGAAAGCAGATATCTTAGTATCTATTATAAAGAATTTAAAGAATATATAAAAAAGTGTGAATTTATAGGATGTACTCATATAAAAGAAGAAAATTGTGCAATAAAAAAAGCTGTTCAAACAGGAAAAATTGCAGAAGGTAGATATGAAAGATTTTGTAGAATTTATGAAGAATTAAAACAAAAGGAGGAACGAAGAAAATGGTAGAAATATCAACATCTATTTTATCTGTACAAAAAGGGGAAGAATCAAATACTTTTTTTGAATTAGAAGTAGCTAAAACAGATTATTTTCATATTGATGTTATGGATGGAAAATTTGTTAAAAAAAATACATATTCTAAAATGTTTGAATATGCTTCTTATATAAAAAGAATTTCTAATTTACCATTAGATGTTCATTTAATGGTAGAAGATGTAAAAACTGCAATTGATGATTTTTTATCAGTAGAGCCAAATATTATTACATTTCATATAGAAGCTTGTAAAAATAACCAGGAAGTTTATAATACAATTAAGTATATAAAGCAAAATAATTGTAAAGTTGGGCTTGCTATAAAACCAAATACTAAAATAGAAGAAATATATGAGTTTTTACCATATATACATATGTGCCTTGTTATGACAGTAGAGCCAGGAAAAGGTGGACAAACATTATTAAATGATATGATTGATAAAATAAAAAAATTAAAAAAGCATGTACAAGAAAATAAAATTGAATTAGACATAGAAGCTGATGGTGGAATTAATTTAGTAACAGCACCAAAAGTAAAAGAAGCAGGAGCAAATATTTTAGTTTCTGGAACTGCAATATTAAAAGCTAATAAATTTAAAACAATTATAGATGAACTAAAAGAAAGTTAGGATTTCCTAACTTTCTTTTAATAAAATAGGAAAGTCATAATGACATTTCCTATTCTAGAATTTCTTTAAGTTTTTTATCAAATTAAAATACTTAAATTAATTTGTTATGCATTATTATTTTTCTTAGGAGGAATTATATTTTTAATTATAATTCCTAAACCAAGGATTGAGAAAATTAATTTTAAGAAAATTCCTACATAAGGTATTAATGTTAAAAGCCAAATAACTGTAGAGGATATAATTAACATACCAAAAGTTTGAATTATTTTTTCTATTTTTAATTTTTCACAAAGTATGAGATTTATAGCAATAACAAATATAGATGCACTAATAGCAATTAATAAAAGTAATAAGCCTAATCCTAATAATGCAACTTTACTTGTAATACCAAGTAAAAATAAAACAATAAATGCAATTGTAATTATAATTGGTGTTAAAATGCCATAACCAATAACTGGTAATAATTTTTTGCTTAACAATTCATGAGCATTCTTTAAAAATTTAGGTGTAAGCCATAAACATAATAACCAAATTATAATAGCTGTTATAACAAATTTTCCGAATGATAAAATATATTCTTGAATAATATTGTTATCATATTTAGGCATTGAATTAAAGTTTATATTACCACCAACTGCTTCTCTTGAAGGAATAGAAACTTCTTGAGGAGAAGAATAATTAAAATTACCATTTATAATAGCACGGTTTGAAATTGTACTTTCTCCTTCAGATGAAGTTTCAGCAAATTGAATGTTACTTGCTGAAACAAAAGCGTTTCTTCCAATTATTCCATTAATATTTAAATTATTAGTAGAAACTCTAATATCTCGGTAAATATATCCATTAATTGTTACATTTTGTGCAGATGTAAATAAATCATATACAATACCTGAAATAGTTAAATCTTCAGTATATGCAAATAAATTGCTAAAAATATAACCTTGTGTTTCAATATTGATAGTTTTTGCAATTATAAAAGCATCTCCACCAATTTGTGAATTAATGGTAACGTTATTTGCAATTATAAAAAGATTTCCATCAACAATATAGTCAATCGTAACATCATTATCTATTATGTATATATCTTCTTTTTTAATATTATTAAGAGAAGATTCACTACCAGATTCAACATTTTCGGTAGTATTGTCAGCATCACTATTTGATGCTTCATTAGCAGTTTCAATATCTGGATTTTCAGTGGTTTGACCAGGTGTTTCATTTTCTGCTCTTACATTAGGCATAATTAAACATAAGCTAACAATTATTAATAAAGCAATGATTTTAAGTTTATTTTTTAACATATAAAAACCTCCTAAAAAATTTTATAATTAATATATTAAAATATAACTCTTTATCTTATTTTTGTCAATAAATAAGTTTTATATAAATGAATTTTATATAAATGAGTGGTTATAATTCACAGTTATTTTTAAAAAATTAAAAATAATTAGTTTTTTCATAACCTTGGTGTCGCAAATTACGAAATAATTTTTTATCTGTAATTTTCTTCAATCGCACTCGCCTTAATTGGCCCGTTTGATTGCTTACGCGGTTATTTCAAAACTAATTATTTTCAAATTATATCACATTAATTTTTCTCATTTTCTTTATTATTTTGATCATTATAAACAAAATAAGCACATTCACAGCAAGATATAGAACAAGGAGTAACAGAAGAATACGAACATTTACCATCTTTTTGATAAATACAATTTAAAGAACAATTAATATTTGTCAAAAAAATCACCTCATTTAAAACTAATATGTACAAAAAAATTTATATTATGCAAAAATTAATGAATTTTATTTTAAAATGAAATTGTGTACTAATTTAAATAAAGTTATATAGTAATGAGAATAAATAAAATTTATTTAAATATATACTATATTTTTTTATTATTTTTGTAATGTGCACATAAGTGTGATACACAACATACATCACATTTAGGTTTTCTAGCGATACAAGTATTTCTACCATGCCATACAAATAGGTGATTTATATCTTGTAGGTATTTTTTTGGAAAAATTTTAATTAAATCTTGTTCAATTTTTTCAGGCTCTTTTTTACTAGATAATCCAATTAAATTAGAAATTCTTTTGGCATGAGTATCAACGGCAACACCTTCTGCAATACCAAAAACTTCTAACATAATAACATTTGCACTTTTTCTACCAACTCCAGCAAGTGATGTTAATTCTTCCATAGTATGTGGTACAATACCATTAAAATTTTCTAAAACTTGTTTTGCACATAATTTTATATTTTTGGCTTTATTTTTATAAAATCCGCAAGGATGAATAAGATTTTCTAATTCTTTCAAATCAATATCTGCAAAATCTTGAACAGTCTTACATCTTTTAAATAAAGAAGGAGTAGTTCTATTAACTCTTTCATCTGTACATTGAGCAGAAAGCATTACTGCTACTACTAATTCAAAAGGTGTGGTAAAATCTAAACTACAAGTTGCATCAGGATAGGTTTGTTTCATAATTTTTACTAATTCCATTACATTTTTTGAATTCATAAAACCACCTCATATATGTATTATTTCTATTTTTATTTTACAAAAAAATAAGAAACAAGTCAATATTTTAAATTATATCAAAGCTTTTAATTATTTAAATATACACATTTACAAAATAAAACTAAATATAATTCAACATAAAAAGGAACAAATAAAATAAAAAAATAATATAATATACAAAAAACTAAGGAGGTAATAGAATGATACATTTATTTAAAAAAACATTAGCGGTGTGTTTAATAGGCTTGGGATTAGGAATTTTACTTGTTTTATTGCTTCCTATAACAGGCTGGTTGTTCATAATAGGAGTTAGCGTAGTTTGTGTTGGATTTATGTGGCTTGCATGTTAAATAAAAAGGAGGGATATACATATGACAGTGGTTGTAAAAAAAGTACCAAAATTTTTAAGAGGATTTGTCAAATTAATATTTGGAATCAAAGATTAGAAGAGTTTATTAATACAAACAAAAAAAGAGCGATTAAGCTCTTTTTACTTTTCCGTTTTTTAAACATTTAGCACATACATAAATTCTTTTTATTTCACCATCAATATCAGCTTTAACGCTTCGTAAGTTTGGTTTCCAAGTACGTGGTGATCTTTTACTTATATGAGAACGAGTAATGCTAAGTTTGTTTCCATGACTAGTTCCTTTTTCACAAATTGCACATTTTGCCATTATCAATTGCACCTCCTAAATTTCTTAATAAACTGACTATTGATAAGTTTACCACAAAAATAAAAAAAAAACAAGTATTTTTTGAAAATTATAAAAAATTCCTTGCAAAACAGGAAAAATGTGGTATAATAAATAGGCTAATAAAAAGAAAGGGTTGAAAAGAATGAATTTTAAAGTAGAAAAAACAAAAAAAGAAAATGAAGTTAAAGTAGAAATAACAGTTGAGGCTATAAAATTTGATGAGGCTATCAAAAAAGTATATTTCAAAAGTGCAAAATATTTTAATATACCAGGATTTAGAAAGGGAAAAGCACCTCAACAAATCGTAGAAAAATATTATGGAAAAGAAATTTTCTATGAAGATGCTTTTAATGATGTAGCTGGAGAAGCATTAGATGAAGCAATAAAAAAAGAAAAATTGGATGTAGTAAGCAAACCAGATATTAATGTTACACAAATTGAAAAAGGAAAAGATTTAATTTTTACAGCGATTATGCAAACAAAACCAGAAGCTGAACTTGGAAAATACAAAGGTATAGAAATAAAAAAAATTGAGTATAATGTATCAGATGAAGATATCAATCACGAATTAGGACATATGCAAGAACATAATTCAAGAATTGTTTCTATAGATAATAGAGCAGTAAAAAGTGGAGATATAACAGTAATTGACTTTGAAGGTTTTGTAAATGGAGAGGCCTTTGAAGGAGGAAAAGCTGAAGGACACGAATTAGAAATAGGAAGTAATCAATTTATACCAGGATTTGAAGATCAAATAGTTGGAATGAAAATTGATGAAGAAAAAGAGATAAAAGTAAAATTCCCAGATGAATATTTTTCTAAAGATTTAGCAGGAAAAGATGCAACATTTAAAGTGAAATTACATGAAATAAAGAAAAAAGAGTTACCTAAATTAGATGATGAATTTGCAAAAGATGTTAGTGAATTTGACACTCTAGAAGAATTAAAAGCAGATATAAAAGCAAAGCAAGAAAAACAAAATGAAGAAAAAGCAATCTATGAAACACAAGAAGCAGTTATTAAAGCAGTTTGTGAAAATATGAAAGTAGAAATTCCATCAGGAATGATAGAAACAGAAATAGACAATATGTTAAAAGATATTGAACAACGACTATCATATCAAGGACTAAAATTAGAACAATATCTTAAAATGATAGGTAAATCAAAAGAAGATATGAGAAAAGAATATGAACCTCAAGCAATGCAAACGATAAAATCAAGATTAGCATTAGAAGCAGTCGCTAAAGCAGAAAAAATAGAAGCAACAGATAAAGAGATAGAAGAAAAAATTAAAGAAATGGCTAAGAACTATGGAAAAGAAAATGATGAAGAATTATTAAAAAATGAAAATGTAAAAAATTATATTAAACAAGGATTAGAATCAGAAAAAACAATAGATTTCTTAGTAAAAAATGCAAAAATAAAATAGTACAAAAACAAAAAAAGGTTGGGGTATAATTTCATTAGTAAAATTTTAACTCCAGCTTTTTTGAATTTAAAATAAAATTAGATATAATATAGATATTAATACTTTAAGATATTAAAATATTAATATTAAAATTTTAAAAATATAAAAAACATCAAAGTGTTTAAAAATATCTAACAAATAAAAAGCCAAAAAAGTGGCAAAAGAAGGAGGAAAAAATATGTTAGAAAAAAATAGTTTAGTACCATATGTTATTGAACAAACCAGTAAAGGAGAAAGATCATATGATATTTTTTCAAGATTATTAAAAGACAGGATAATATTTTTAGGAGAAGATGTAAATCCAACAACATCTAGTTTAATTATAGCACAATTATTATTTTTAGAATCTGAGGATCCTGATAAAGAAATAAACTTATATATAAACTCACCAGGAGGATCTATAACAGATGGAATGGGAATTATAGACACTATGAACTATATAAAATGCCCAGTATCAACAATCTGTATTGGAATGGCAGCAAGTATGGGAGCAGCATTACTTGCTGCAGGAGAAAAAGGCAAGAGGTTTGCAACACCAAATGCAGAAATATTAATACATCAACCACTAATTGGCGGAGGAGGAATATCTGGTCAAGCAACTGAAGTAAAAATACATGCAGATCACTTAGTAAAAACAAGAGAAAAATTAAACAAATTCCTAAGTGAAAGAACAGGTCAATCAATAGAAGCAATTCAAAGAGATACTGAAAGAGACAACTATATGACAGCAGAAGAAGCTTTAAAATACGGATTAATTGATGGTATTATGGATAAGAGAAAATAAAAAATAAGAAAAAGAAACAAAGGGGATGGTGTTTAAATATCTCATAAAACATAGCAAAAAATGTCGAAAAAGTAAAATTATTAAAAAAAGAAAAAAGCGACAAAAATATGAGATATTTAAATATTATCTCCTTTGTTTTAAGAAGGAGAAAAGAAGTATGATGAAAAACGATGCAACCCCCAAGAGTGTAAGATGTTCTTTTTGTGGAAAATCACAAGAGAATGTAAAAAAAATAGTAGCTGGACCAGGAGTATATATTTGTGATGAATGTGTTGAACTTTGTACTAGTATTATAGAAGCAGAATTATATGAAGATGAGAAAGCAGGATATACATTAAATGAATTAAATAATATTCCAAGTCCAAAAGAAATAAAAAGTGTGTTAGATGATTATGTAATTGGGCAAGATGATGCAAAAAGAACATTATCAGTTGCTGTATATAATCATTACAAAAGAGTTGCACACGAAGAAACTGCAAAACAAAATGATGTAGAAATTCAAAAAAGTAATATTTTACTTTTAGGACCAACTGGTTGTGGAAAAACACTTTTAGCAAAAACATTGGCAAGAATTTTAAATGTACCTTTTGCTATTGCAGATGCAACAACATTAACTGAAGCAGGTTATGTAGGAGAAGATGTTGAAAATATTTTATTAAAATTAATACAAGCTGCTGATGGAGATGTGCAAAAAGCAGAAAAAGGTATTATTTATATTGATGAAATTGATAAAATAACAAGAAAATCAGAAAACCCATCTATTACAAGAGATGTAAGTGGTGAAGGTGTACAGCAAGCTTTACTAAAAATAATAGAAGGAACAATAGCATCTGTACCACCACAAGGTGGAAGAAAGCATCCAAACCAAGAATTGATACAAATTAACACAGAAAATATTTTAATTATTTGTGGAGGGGCTTTTGAAGGATTAGAAAACATTATAAGAGATAGAACAGGTGAGAAAGCCATTGGGTTTGGAAAACAGGTAAAGAGTCAAAAAGATATTAATAAATATGAAATATTTAAAGAATTGTTACCACAAGATTTACTGAAATTTGGATTAATTCCAGAATTCATTGGAAGACTTCCTATTATAGCAACTTTAAAGGATTTAGATAAAAATGCCTTAATTCAGATTTTAGTAGAACCTAAAAATTCATTAGTAAAACAATATCAAAAATTATTTGAAATTGATGGCGTAGAATTAGTATTTGAACAAGAAGCATTAGAAGCAATTGTTGACAAAGCAATTGAAAGAAAAACTGGCGCAAGAGGGCTTCGTTCTATTATTGAAGAAATTATGAGAGATATTATGTTTGAAATACCTTCTAATCCAAATATTGAAAAATGCATAATCACAAAACAAACGGTTGTAGATAATGAAGAACCAAAAATAATTATTAATGAAAATTCAGAACAATTAAAAACTGTTGTAAAAAAGAAAAAAAGACAAACACCTTTTAATAATGAAAAAGAAACAGCTTAAAAAATACAAAACTGTACTAAATGCAATTTGGCATTCAGGTTGTTAGCAAAGTATAAAAATTTTGCTAACAGCCTTTTTTAGATGTATTTTTAGTAATAAAGTGCATATAAATATTAATAATATAAAAAGGGGGATTATATGAAAATAATATCAATTAAAAAGAAAAGAATATTACAAATTACAATAATATTAGTATTTGCTCTAATAGTGGGAGCATTTTCAACATCATTTGGAATGCAATATTATTATAAGTTAGACTTTTCAACAGGACTTGTAACGGCAACTACATTAAATGTTAGAAGTGGACCAAGTACGAAATATCCAATTGTGACAACTGTCAAGAAAAACGAATATATAAGAGTATTCGCGGGAGTAGGAAATTGGTATATTATACAAACAGATGGAGATTACATAGGAGCTGTTAGTCAAGAATATGTAAAAGCAATTTATCCGAGTAGTTCATCAAATACAACGAGTGGAAACAGTGAATCTAATACAGGAGGTAGTACATCAGGAGAAAGTCAAGTATTTAGCAGCATGAATTCTGATGAACAAGAAGTATTTAATTTAATTAATAAGCAAAGAACAAACAATGGACTTCAAGCATTAAAAGTAGATGGAGAAGTACAAAGGGTAGCTAGAATTAAAGGAGAAGATATGGTTACAAACAATTATTTTTCACATCAATCACCAACTTATGGTTCGCTTTTCGATATGTTAAGAAGTTTTAAAATTTCTTATAGAACAGCAGGTGAAAATATAGCAGCAAATTCTAGTAACAGTGGAGCAGTAAATGCATGGATGAACTCTTCTGGACATAAAGCAAATATATTAAATAGTAGCTTTAATTATACAGGTATTGGAGTAGTAAGTAGCCCAAAATACGGAAAAATATATGTGCAAGTATTTATTGGAAAATAAGATATAAGGGGGACATTGGATAAATGTCTCACTTTTTTTGCCTTTTTTTGATGTATTGTGTCAGATTAATATGTAATAGCATATATTAATTATAGTTTAAATAGTATAGTACAATATAAAGAGAGGTAAAAGGTAATGAGACAAATACAATATAATAGGCAAAATACAATAGAATATGCAAAAAAGTGGGCATTTTTGCGAAACCCAAAATATTATAATTTTGATCCTGTAGGAGGAGATTGTACAAACTTTGTATCTCAATGTATATTTGCAGGTAGTAATACTATGAATTATACGAAAAATACAGGATGGTATTATATAAATGGAAATAATAAATCACCTTCTTGGACGGGAGTAGATTTTTTATATCGATTTTTGATAAATAATAAAAGTGTAGGACCATTTGGAAGAACAGTTCTTCAGCAAGAAGTAGAATTAGGAGATATTGCACAACTATCTTTTGATGGTAAAAAATTTGAACATACTTTAGTTATTGTTAATATAGAAAACAAATATACATTATCAGGAATTAAAATTGCATGTCATACTTATGATAGCTACAATAAATCAATTTCAGAATATTCTTTTAATAAAATAAGATTTGTTCATATTGAAGGAGTAAGAAAATACTAAAAACATATAGTTACTAGTAAGATAATTATATTATTTATATACTATTAACTGGTACACAATATTATAAATAAAATATAATTTTGTGACCAAAGATTTATAAAAAAATAAATAAAATCTTGAAAGCAAAAAATGATTATGATAGAATAAAAATTATGAAAAGGGTTGATGCTAAAATGGGGGTATGCTAATGAAAAAGATGATAATCATAATCATGGTTTTAGCAATGATATTAGTAGGAATGATAATTTATAGAATTTCAGCGGTAGGTAGCAAAAACAATGTAAATGTACAAGAAATTACAAATATTGAAGAAAGTATTTCAAAAATATATTTATGGAAAGAATTAACTACTGAAGCATTGCCTGAATTTGATGATATAAATAATTCATCAGATTTATGGGCTTGGGAAGTTGTTAAGAAAAACATGGAAAAATTTGAAGTAAGTTATGAAGAAATAGAACAAAAATCAAAGGAATTATTTGGACAAGCTTTTAGTAAAAAATTTCCTAGAGGTGGAAATCAAAGTTTTCAATATAAAGAAGATAATATTTATATTGCGACAGAAGTAGAATTAGACCAAATGGAGGATGATTTTATAATATCATCTATAAAAAATAAAGAAGAAGGATATGAAGTAGAAATTATAGAATACTTAGAAGATTATTCAAATGAACAAAAGATAGTTATTACAAACCTACAAAATGAAGAAATTGGACAAGTTAATATAAATGATAGTGAAACTAGTATACAGGAAATAGTTAAGAAAAATGTAAGTAGATTTAATAAAAAGAAATTATATTTTAAAAAAGAAAATAACAATTTAATTATACAAAAAATTGAAAAAATACAGGAGTAGGGAATGTTAGAAAAATTAGAAGAATGCGAAATATGCCCACATAAATGTAGAGTTAATAGAAAAGAAAAAATTGGGCGCTGTAAAGCAAGAGAAAAAGTAAAAATAGCATTATATTCAATACATGATTTTGAAGAACCATGTATAAGTGGTAAAAAAGGCTCTGGAACAGTCTTTTTTTCTAACTGCAATTTAAATTGTATGTTTTGCCAAAACTATGAGATTAGTCAGTTAGGAAAAGGAAAAGAAATAACTATTGAAAAACTTGCAGAAATTTTTTTAATTCAGCAAAAAAGAGGTGTTCAAAATATAAATTTAGTAACACCAACTAGCTATGTAATACAAATTATAGAAGCAATTAAAATTGCAAAAGAAAAGGGATTAAATATTCCTATTATTTATAATACAAACAGTTATGAATGTGTGGAAACTTTAAAATTATTAGAAGGTTACATCGATATTTATTTACCAGATTTAAAATATTATGAAAATAACCTAGCTAAAAAATATTCAAAAGTAGATAATTATTTTGAAATAGCAACAAAAGCAATTAAAGAAATGATTAGGCAAGTGGGAGTGCCTAAATTTAATGAAAGTGGTGTTTTACGAAAAGGAGTTTTAATAAGACATTTAGTATTGCCAAATCACATTGAAGATAGTAAAAAAGTTCTAAAATGGATAAAAGAAAATATTCCAAAAGAGATTTATATAAGTGTAATGGCCCAATATTTTCCAACTTATGAAGCAAAAAAAGATAAAGAATTAAATAGAAAACTAACAAAAAAAGAATGGGAAGAAATAGAAAATTATATACAAGAACTTGAAATTCAAAATGGATATGTTCAAGAATTAGGAGAACATGAAGAGGAATATGTTCCAAAGTGGGAAATAGATATGAGTTAAATTTATTTAACAAAAAAATAATTTACAAGAAAAAAACATTATGATATACTTTGAATATAAAATAATAAGAGGAGATATAAGAAATGAAAATAAAAGTAATTGCATCAACAAAAGTAGGATATGTTTTACCAAAAGAAGAAGCATTAGATTTTTCAGGAAAATCAGCAGGTATATGTTATTTACCAGATACATTGGAAACATTATTTTCAGAATCACCAGAAAAAACTAAAAAGAGAGTTAAAGGAAATTTAGAATCAGGACACCATAGTGTTTTTGGGCATGCAACATATAATTTAAGTTTAGAAGGAATTCCTAAAATTATTGCTATGATTTTAAATAACGAGAAGATATATAATACATCTGAAAAATCAGCAAGATATACTAAGATGGAACCTTCAGAAGAGGAAAAATCTTTATATGAAAAATGGATAGAAATTTACAAAACTGTAATTAGTAAAGAATATCCAAATTTTGATGAAAAAAAAGTTCAAAAATTAGCTCAAGAGAATGCAAGATATTTAATAAGTGTATTTACTCCAGCAACAATTATGGAATATACAGTTAGTTTCCAACAACTTAATTTCATTGTGAGTTGGTTCGAAGACTACATAGAAAAAGAGCCTGAAACATTATTTTCTAAAAAATTAAAACAAGCAATGAAGGAATTTTTAAAGGCATTACCTGATTTAAAAGTAGAAAAATTAAATCCAAGACTAAAAGGAAAAAATCTTTCTTTATTTGCTGTAAGAGACAGAAAAGAAGAATTTGGAGAAAATTATAGTACAACATATTTGGCAAGTTTTGCAGAACTTGCACAAGCTCAAAGACATAGAACTTTATATTATGAAATGAGTTTGTTAGACCAAGCTAAATATTATGTTCCAAAAATAATCAGAACTACTGAACTTAAAAAAGAATGGCTAAAAGATATATCTTCATTAGAACAATATTATCCACAAGGAATGTTAGTAAAAGTAAATGAAAGAGGAACTGTGGAAAATTTTGTTTTAAAATGTACTGAGAGATTATGTGGAGCAGCACAGCTAGAAATTATGGAACAAACACAAGAAACAATGAATAAATACTTAAAATCGGTAAAAGATAATTCAGCTATTTATGAATATTTGTTGCCATATTCAAAAGGTGCAAGATGCACATTTCCTGGGTGGAAGTGTAATGCACCATGTGTATTTGGAGCAAAAAATGCAATGAATAGAAAAATTTAAATACAGTTAAGGAGAAAATAAAATGTTAAGTATAGTAGTAGCAAAAGCAAAAAATAATATAATAGGAAAAGATAATAAAATAATATGGCACTTACCAGAGGATTTAAAACGTTTTAAAGAATTAACAATAAATCATACAATTATAATGGGAAGAAAAACATTTGAATCTTTAGGAGGTATTTTACCAAATAGAAAGCATATCATTTTTAGTCAAAATCCTGATTTTAAAGTAAATGATGAAAATGTAGAAGTAGTTCATTCTTTATTACAAATACAAGATTTAATAGAAGGAGAAGAAGAAGCATTTGTAATTCGGTGGTGCTATGATTTATAATTTCTTAATGCCATATGTAAAGAAAATGTATGTAACAGAAATTGGAGAAGATTTTGAAGGAGATGCCTTTTTTCCAAAAATAAATACAGATACATGGAGAGAGATAAGCAGACAAAAAGGAATTAAAGATGAAAAAAATAATTTAGATTATGAATTTGTAACATATGAAAGAATTAAATAATTATAATAGCTTTTGGTTAAACTAAACATATAAAAAAATTAAGGAGAGATAAAATGTTTAAACCAAAAGCTATTTATTTTGAAAAAGAAATATTAGATTATCCGTTAGGAAAAGATTTAATGGAAAAATACAAAGAAGTTCCTAAAGTACAAATAGAAAATCACAATAATATTGAGGAAATGAGAAAAAAGGAAAATAAAGAATTTCCTGATATGAAAAGAAATTTAATTATAGGGGTTAGAAAAACACATAAATTTGTAGAAAATCATAAAACATCAGATTTTTTAGTACCATATACTTCATCTGGTTGTACAGCTTCTTGTATGTATTGTTATTTAGTTTGTAATTATAATAAATGTGCGTATTTAAGACTTTTTGTTAATCGAGAGCAGATGTTAGAAAAAATTATAAAAACATCAGAAAAGTCAGAGAAAGAATTAACTTTCGAAATAGGTAGCAATAGTGATTTAATTTTAGAAAATACAATTACAGGAAATTTACCTTGGACAATTGAAAATTTCAAAGATGTATCAAAAGGTTTTTTAACATTTCCAACTAAATTTGATATGGTAGATGATATTTTAGGATTAGACCATAAAGGGAAAATTATAATAAGAATGAGTGTTAATCCAGAAGAAATAATTAACAAAGTAGAATTTGGAACTTCTAGGTTAAAAGGAAGAATAGAAGCAATAAATAAATTAAAAGAAGCGGGATATAAAATAGGGATTTTAATTGCACCAGTTATTTTAATAGACAATTGGAAACAACTGTATTTGGAATTAATTCAAAAATTACATGAAGAATTATCAGAAAAAGTAAAAAAAGATGTTTTTTTTGAAATTATATTTATGACATATAGCTATGTTCATACGAAAATAAATGAAGAAGCCTTTCCAAATGCAATTAACCTTTATAATAAAGAAATAATGACAGGAAGAGGTAGAGGAAAATATATGTATAAAAAAGATGTAAGGGAAGATGGAGAAATTTTTTTTAGGGAGCAAATGAATAAGTATTTTCCAAATAATTCAATTGAATATATTGTTTAAAATAAAAACACAGATAAATGTAAATTTACTGTGTTTTTTTTTGCCATTATCCCCATTCTAAAAATTCTAACAAAAGTTTAAAAAACTTTTGTTAGAATTTTTGAACGGTCCCCACAATTTCATTTCAAATTTATATATTTAATCACTATAACGGATTTAATGGCTGACTAGTAACTTTTAAAAAGCTAAAATATCAAGTATTTCTGATTTATTATTTAAAACAGAGAATAAATATGATATAATTCAAAAAAGTAACTAAAATCTCAAAGAATGGAGTAAGAAAATGTCATATATAGAATTTAAAAATGTATGTAAAGAGTACAAAATGGGAGAAATAACTATAAAAGCATTAGATAATACTAATTTTCAGATTGAAAAAGGAGAACTAGTAGTAATAGTTGGTCCATCAGGAGCCGGAAAAACCACAACACTTAACATTTTAGGAGGAATGGATAGTGCAACATCAGGGAAAGTTATAGTAGATAAAAAAGAAATTACAAAATTAAAAGGAAAACAATTAATTAAGTATAGAAGAGAAGACATAGGATTTGTATTTCAATTTTATAATTTAGTACAAAACTTGACAGCAAAAGAAAATGTAGAATTATCAACACAAATTTGTAAAGATTCATTAGATCCAGAAGAAGTTTTAGAAAAAGTGGGATTAAGTAATCGTATGAACAATTTTCCATCTCAATTATCAGGAGGAGAACAACAAAGAGTAGCGATTGCAAGAGCAATTGCCAAAAATCCTAAATTATTATTATGTGATGAGCCAACAGGAGCATTAGATTACAAAACAGGAAAGCAAATTTTAAAATTATTACAAGATACAGCAAAAAAAGAAAAAATGACAGTATTAATAATTACACATAATGGTGCATTAGCGCCTATGGCAGACAAAGTAATTCATTTTAAGAATGGAACAGCAGAAAATATAGAAATCAATAATAATCCAATATCAATAGAAGAAATAGAATGGTAAGCTAATAAAGATGTGACATATAATCAATATTTTTTCTTACATATCATTAATATTAAAACTTACTTGGAGGTGAGATTGATGAAAAAGGCTTTATTAAAAGATAGCATAAAAGAGATAAAAAATAATTATAAAAGGTTTTTATCTATTCTTTTGATGGCTTTTTTAGGGGTAGGTTTTTTTGCCGGAATGAGAGTAACTTCACCAGACATGGTAGATACAATTGATGAGTATTATACTGATAATAAAGTATATGATATCCAAATATTATCTACTTTAGGGTTAACAAATGATGATATAGAAGCAATTTCTAAGATAAATAATATAGAAAGTATTATAGGAACATATGAATTAGATGGGAAATTGGAGACAAATAATAAAGAAATTATTACTAAAATAATGTGTATAGAAGAATTAAATCAGCCAATTTTATTACAAGGAGAATTTCCCAAGAATCAAGATGAATGTGTTATAGAAGAAAAGTTTTTGACTGATAATCACAAAAAAATTGGAGATACTATTGAAGTAGAAGTAGAAAATACTAAAAATGATAATGGAGAAGAAATTGAGTATTTGAATCAAAGCAGTTTAAAAATTGTAGGAACAGTAAAAAGTCCTTTATATATTTCAAGAGATAGAGGAACGAGTAGTTTAGGTTCTGGCAAAATTGATTATTATATGTATATATCAAAAGAAAATATTAAAGCAAATGAAATATATACTAGTTTATACATAAAAGTAAATGATAGTCAAAAATATACAACTTCTAGCGAAAAATACGAGAATTATATTAAAGAAGTAAAACAAAATATTGAAAAGATAAAAGAAGAAAGGCAACAAGCAAGACATAATAAATTAGTAGATATGGCAGTAACAAAAGTAGAAAAAGCTGAAATAGAATTCAATAGTGAAAAACAGACAGGTCAGGAACAGATAGATAAAGCAAAAAAAGAAATAGATAATGCAAAAAATGAAATTAACATGGCAGAAAGTGAAATAACTAGTAATAAGAAGAAAGCAGATGAACAATTTATAACTGCTTATAATCAAATCCAAACAGCCAAAGAAACGATAGATGAAAATGAAAAACAACTAAATATGAAAGAGCAAGAAGCAAATGTGAAATTAGGTGAATTAGAAAATCGAAATCAGGAATTACAAACACAATTAGAAACCGTGAAAAATAGCTTAGCACAACTTGAAATGCAATATAACCAAATTAAAAATAATCCAGATGTTATAGAAGAAGAAAAACAAAACGTATTAGCTCAAATACAAAGTTTGAAACAAACAAAACAATCTATAGAAGCAGGAATTACACAAATTAAAAATGGAATAACTACAGGAAAACAAGAAATAGAAAATGCAAAAGCACAGTTGCAAAGTGCTAAAGGTGAACTGACAAACCAAGAAAAACAATATAATATAAAAAAGCAGTCTACATATAAACAGTTAGAAAATGCAAAGCTAGAAATTGAAAAATCAAAAAAAGAATTAGAAACAGGAGAAGAGGAATTAGAAGCAAAACAAAAAGAATTCAAGGAGAAAATAGCTGATGCAGAAGAAAAACTAATAGAAGCAAGAGAAGAAATTAAAAATATAGAAAATCCAACATGGTATATTTTAGACCGATATGGCAATACAGGATATAACAGCTTTATACAGGATACAGGAAGTATTGAAAATATATCAAGAGTATTTCCAATTATATTTTTTATGGTAGCAATATTAATTTCATTAACATCTATGACAAGAATGGTAGAAGAACAAAGAACTGTTATAGGAACTTTTAAGGCGTTAGGATATAGTAAAATGCAAATTGCAAGTAAATACATTATATATGCAAGCTCAGCTTGTATTGTAGGTGGAACGCTAGGAATGAGTGTTGGCTTTGTACTACTACCAAAAATTATTTGGATGATGTACAAAATGATGTATCAGATGGCAGAAAATATTCATATAAGTTTTAACCTGGCTATTGGAGGAATAGGGCTTTTACTAATATGCATATGTATAGTTGGAGCGACAATATATGCAGTTTTTAAAGAACTAGTACATACGCCAGCAATTTTAATGAGACCAAAAGCACCTAAAATAGGTAAAAAAGTATTATTAGAAAAAATACCATTTATTTGGAAACGTTTAAGTTTTTCTAAAAAAGTAACAGTAAGAAATATTTTTCGATATAAAAAGAGATTTTTAATGACAATTATTGGAATTTTAGGCTGTACAGCTTTAATTGTAGTAGGATTTGGAATTAAGGATTCAATTTACTGTATCATGCCAAATCAATTTGAAAAGGTATTTAATTATGATATGCAAATTGGCTTAAAAAATGGATTAGATAAAGAACAAAAAGAAAAATATATTACTAGTTTACAAGAAAAATCAGAAATAGAAAAAATTCTAGAAACCTATCTAACATCTAATACAGCGATTAATCAAGAAAATGAAGAAGATGTGCAAATTATTGTACCAAAAGAACAAGAAAATTTAGATGGAATTATTAATCTAACTGATGTAAAAACAGGACAAAAGGTAGAATTGCAAGAAAATGAAATCTGCATAACAGACAAAGTTTCAGAACTATTAGGAGTAAAGCAAGGGGATATAATAACATTAAAAGATAGCAAAGGAAAAGAAAGAAAAATAAAAATTTCAAATATAGTAAAAAACTATGTATATCATTATGTATATATGTCTAAAGCTACTTATGAAAATTTATATGGAGAAGAATATGATACAAATATGCTATTTACAAAAAATAACAATTTAACAGATGAACAAGAAGAAAAAATTGCAAGCCAAATTATGGACCAAAGGGAAGTAGCTTCGATTAGTAGGGTATCTACGGTTATGAATATGTTAAATGATACTATGAAATCCTTAAATTATGTGGTAATTATCTTGATTGTATCAGCTGGATTGCTTGCTTTTGTAGTATTGTATAATTTATCCAATGTTAATATTAGCGAAAGAATAAGAGAACTGGCAACAATTAAAGTATTAGGGTTTTACGATAAAGAAGTCTATTCATATGTAACAAGAGAAACAGTTATTTTAACGACAATTGGAATGCTATTAGGATTAATTAGTGGGTATTTTTTAAATTACTTTATCATACGGAACTTGTGAAATTAATATGTTACGATTTGCTAAAGTTATACAGCCAATAAGTTATGTGTACTCAATCTTGATAACAATTGGATTTACGATAATAGTAAATATCGTTACATATTTTGCTTTGAAAAAAATTAATATGATTGAGAGTTTAAAGAGTGTAGAGTAAAATCTAAAATCTTTTATTCTAGTTGAATTTAAAGAAATAGTAAAAAAAGCTTGAAATTTATTTCAAAATATAGTACAATAAGTTTATTAAAAAAGATATACCTTTTACTTAGCTTTAAGATTAGCACCTTAAACTTTAAGCTCAGTTAAAGGAAAATAAGAAAAATAGGAGGTGTAATTTATGACAAAGGAAAGAAAACAAGAAATTATTAACACATATAAAAGAGAAGAAAATGATACAGGTTCATCAGAAGTACAAATAGCTCTTTTAACAGAAAGAATCAACGAATTGACAGAACACTTAAAAATACACAAAAAAGATAATCATTCAAGACGTGGTCTTTTAAAAATGGTAGGTAAAAGAAGAAATTTACTAAACTATTTAGCAAAAAAAGATATTAACAAATATAGAGAAATCGTTGAAAAATTAGGATTAAGAAAATAAATTCATAAGAAAAAGCCTATGCTTATTTTAGCACGGGCTTTTCTCAAGAAGATATTTTAAATTTTAAAATTGTCAAGTGAAAAATTTAGGTTAGTAGCTTGTATCATATATTAAATATTTGGTATAAAAATTTAAAAATATTTAATAAGTTAATATTAATATATGATAGAGGTTACCATCTTAAATATACTTGGCAAACAAAAGGTGAAAAATGTAAATAATTAAATTATTTGCATACTGATATAAAAAAACAGAAAAAATAAATGTATCAGTAAGAAAGGAGAAAAAAATGTTTAAAACATATGAAACAAAATTGGCAGGAAGAAAACTTATTATAGAAACAGGCAAAATGGCAGGATTAGCAAATGGAAGTGTATTAGTACGCTATGGAGATACTTGTGTATTAGTAAATGTTACAGCTTCAAAAGAGCCAAAGGAGGGAATTGACTTTTTTCCATTATCTGTGGATTTTGAAGAAAAATTATATTCAGTAGGTAAAATACCAGGAGGATTTTTAAAAAGAGAAGGAAAACCAAGTGATAAAGCAATTTTAACATCAAGAGCAATTGACAGACCACTAAGACCACTATTTCCAAAAGACTTTAGAAATGATGTAGTTGTTGTTTGCACAGTTTTATGTGTAGAACAAGATAATTCACCAGAAGTAGCAGCTATGATAGGAGCATCAGCAGCATTATCAATCTCTGATATTCCTTTTAATGGACCAACAGCAGCAGTAAATGTGGGAATAGTTGATGGGAAAATTATTATAAATCCAACAGAAGAAGAAAGAGAAAAAAGTGATTTAACTTTAACAGTAGCTGCAACAGAAAAGAAAATTACAATGATAGAAGCTGGAGCAAATGAAATTCCAGATGATACAATGCTAGAAGCAATTAAAGAAGCACATAAAGAAATAAAAAAAATATGTGAATTTATTTCAGATATTCAAAAAGAAATTGGAAAACCAAAATTTGAATATAAATCTTTTGAAGTAGATCATGAAGTATACGAATATATTGAAGAAAACTTCAAAGAAGAAATGAAAGAAAAAGTACAAGAAGCAGACAAAGAAACAAGAGATAATAATATAGATGAATTAACTAATAAAATAGAAGAATTATATACTGAAAAATTTGGAGAAGAGTCATTTGAAGAACACAAATCTGATATTTCAGAAGCAATTTATAAACTAGAAAAAAAATGTGTTAGAGAGATGATATTTGTAGAACATAAAAGAGTTGATGGAAGAGCTTTAGATGAAATAAGACCACTATCATGTGAAGTAGGATTATTACCAAGGGTTCATGGAAGTGCCTTATTTACAAGAGGACAAACTCAAGTAATGTCAATTGCCACACTAGGTATGATAAGTGAAGAACAAGTATTAGATGGAATTGATACAGAAGAATCAAAAAGATATATGCATCATTATAATTTCCCTAGCTATTCAGTAGGAGAAGCAAGGCCATCTAGAGGACCAGGAAGAAGAGAAATAGGACATGGAGCATTAGCAGAAAAAGCATTAGTTCCGGTATTACCATCAAAAGAAGAATTTCCATATGCAATAAGAGTTGTATCTGAAGTATTATCTTCTAATGGATCAACTTC
>CANQVM010000003.1 GCA_947627265.1 uncultured Clostridia bacterium
AGAATGAGAGATATAATAACAGTAGCAAAATTTACTATGAAAGAAATGATGAGAAGAAAATCTTTCATAATAACAACGATTATCATAATGATTGTAATCGTAATAGGATTTAATGGACCAAACATTGCTAAATTATTTTCAAACGATAATGGCGAAATGTTGCAGGGGGAGAAAGTAATAATTTCAGATAGTGAAAATATTTATGATGGAAAATTAGATGAGCTAACTAATGATCAACTACTAGAGTATAAAGTAGAAGTAACTCCAAGCACATTTGAAGAAATAAAAACAAAAATACAAAACAATGAAATTAAAGCTGGAATAATAATAGAAAAGCAAGAAGATAATATATTATTTAGATATATTGTAAATGATACAATGGCTACAATGCCAGAAAATTTAGATAAAGCATTACAAAAATTATATACTACTAATCAAATTGAAAAGTTAGGTTTAACTGCACAAAAAGCAAATGAAATTTTACCAGAATTTGAAACAAGCACAGAACAAACTGAAGAAGTAAAAGGAAACACAGTAGTAATAATGGCAATTTCAATATTATTATTTTATGCAATATATTTCTGTGCATATCAAGTTTCAAGTTCAATAACAACAGAAAAAACATCAAAAATAATGGAAACTTTAGTGACTTCAACAAGCCCAAGAACAATAGTAGTAGGAAAAACATTAGGAATAGGAATAGGTGGTTTATTACAAATGTTAATACTTGTATTAACTGCTGTAATTAGTGCAAAGTTATTCTTAGACCCAGCACTATTAGAAATAGTATTAGCATCTACACAAGTTACACCATTTGTCGGAGTGCTTATGTTTGTATTCTTTATATTAGGATATTTCCTATTTGCAACATTATATGCTGTAACAGGTTCAACAGTAAGCAAACCAGAAGATATACAATCAGCTAATACACCAGTTATGTTATTAACAATAGTTGGTTTTTACATAGGTCAAGCAGTACTTAATAAACCTGCTGGAGATATGGCTGTATTTGGTACATACTTCCCACTATCTTCACCATTTTTAATGCCATTTAGAGTTATGATGGGATTAGCAACTACACAAGAAATATTACTATCACTTGCAATTTTAATAGTTTCAATAGCTGTAATTGCTCATATTGCAATAAAAATATATTCAAATGCAATTTTGAATTATGGTACAAAATTAAATATTCAAAATCTTGTAAAAATGTATAAAACTAAATAAATTTTAAGGAGGAATAAATTATGAAAGATATAAACATTACAGAAAAATATACGTTATGTGTGTTAAAAGAAAAAAAGAATTTATATGTGCAACAAGTAAAACCATACATAATTGTATCTATGATAGTTGAAATGATGATAGATGAAAATCTAGAAATTACAGACAAAGATAAAGTAAAACTAACTGATAAGGAGCCAACGGTAAATTATAATAAAAAATTATATGAGGTTATAAAAAATATGAAAAAGGAAGAAATCCCTTTGAAAAATATAATAATGTCTATTTGCTTTGGAATGTCATTAAAAAACTTGAAAAGTATCGTTAATTTATTATTAGAAACTATGGAAAAAGATGAATTAATTACTATTGAAGATCAAAAAGGATTATTGGGAAATAAAGAAAAAATAAATATAAACGAAAATAAATTTAAAGCCATTATTGAAGAAATAAAAAAAGAGTTTTTAGAAAACGGAAATTTTACAGACAATTTAATTTTATTAACTTCTTTGTTAGATTCTAGTAAATTTCTAAAAAATATCTTTAGCAAATATGAAAGAGAAGAAATAAAAGGCAAATTAAAAGAAATAAGAAATACAGAAATTGCTGAGAAGGTAAAGGTAGCGCAAAAAGCTATAAACTTTATGGTTGCTGAAATATCAACAGCTGTAATAATTAGTACATAATCAGTATAAAATATGTTAATTTATTTCAGAAAAACGTTTTAACTATTTGCAAAATCATATAATTATGGTATGGTAAGTAATAATAAAAAACAAAATTTAAGAGCTGGTATTTTACCAGCTCCATTTTTATAATTTTCTAACATTGTATATGCTTAGCAATATAACTATTATATATTTTAATTTATTTTTTTGTTTACTATGTTTACTCATATTGTTCTCTCCTTGAATGTTATTTGTGCAGAAACTTTCTACACAAATATATTATAACATAATTTGTGATTTAATGTATAATTTTAAAAAATTTATAAAATCTATTGACATTCATATAGTTGATCTCGTATAAGTAACTCCTTAATTTAAGATTTTATTAATTAATATAAATATACTAGATATTGATAACATTTATAATAATGTTATCCAATTTCCTCTTCCATACATAACTCTTACAATTTGTATATTTTCATTGTTTATTCTATAAAAAATAATATAATTATCAACTAATAGTTTTCTAATTTCAAATCTTTTTATTATATCATCATCTATAATAGCATAGATTTCAGGATTATTCTCTAATTTATCTATTTCATTTTTATCTTTTTAATTAACTTCTGAGCAGTATTAGGTTCTTGTAAATTATATTTAATGTATCGTTTTATATCCGTTAAATCTTGTTTTGATTCCATTGAATATTCTATATTATATTTTTTCAAATGCAAATCCTCTTTCTTTTTTAAATTGTATCTAACTTGTCAAAAACTTCTTTTGATGAATATTTTTTGCCATTTTCTAATGACTTAATTCCTTTTTCCAATTCTTTATATAAAGTATACTTATCTGTTAAAAGTTCGTATAATTCAATACTCATTACTGCTAAATCTCCTGTACCATTTTTAGTAATATATACTGGACTATTTGTTTGATGGCAAATTGTAGAAATTTCATTATAATTATTTCTTAAATCAGAACTTGGTCTAATAATTGGCATACTAAACACCTCCATAAATATTATATACATATTTTATCAAAATATTGATATCCAGTAAATATTTTTCAATTAATTTTATTTTTAAAACTTATTAATACAATTATAGTTGCATTAAAATTACATTAAAAATTGCTTTTGCATTTTGAAAGTGTTGACATTATTAAAATTTCAAAAATATTAAACCGGAGTACGCCTCCAATTACAAATCTGTTTGAACTTTTTTGGAACAGTAGATACAAAAATCAATCAGAATTAAACTGGTTGATTTTTTTGTTTGCAAAAAAATCTTCTAAATTATATAAAATACAAGCAAACAGAACAAATTTTTAACAAACAAGTAAAAAATTTTTACTTGTATAATAAATAAAAATATGCTATATTAAAAAAAAGAAAATGAAATGATAGTTATCTTTTTTATATTTAAACAATTACGAAATAATTAATATAATTGTAAATATTGATAATTAGTCAAATAAAAGGTAAAATAAACTAAAACATATTTACTTAAATAAAAGGAGGCTAAAAAACGATGAATAATAAAATATTTATTAAACTAGTTATATCTACAATAATTCTTGCAATATTTGATGTAATACTATTTTCACCAGGAATAGTAGGTTTGACCTTTTCTAGCAATGCAATTTTGTTTTGTTTAATAATACTAATTAATGTAGTATTTTTAGTATTAGAGTATGTATTTATGACACATTCGACTATTGCAAAATATGGATATGATTTAGATAAATTAAAAGATGAAAATGATTATAAAGAAGCTTTAGAGTCAAAACTTGATAAAAAGTCACCATTTTACAATGAAGTAACTCAAGCATTAACAGAACTAGACTCAATGACTAAAAAGAAAAAGGTTTTAGCGGAGCTCTTAGAGCAGAATAATCAAGAACATTTTACAGCACTAACAGATTTAGGTAATCAAGCGACAAATTTTCTCTTTAATAATATACGAAAAATTTTAAATAGAATTGCAATTTTTGATTCAGATATAAAAGGCTCATTAGAAAATGAGCATAAAATATATATAAAAAAAATTTTAGATAGTAATGAGGAAATACTTGTAGAATTTAACAAATTACTAACTGAAGTTTCTCAAATGGATAATACTGCTTCTGATGATACTTTAAGTAAGATTTTAAATGATATGACAAATTCATTAAAAACTCTTAGAGGTGAAAATGACTCAATATAAAAGAAAGGAATAAAAAATGTTAAAAATAGATAACCCAAAAAATAAATTTATAATTTTGATTGTTGTGTTTCTAGTTATTATAATTTTAGGAATTAGTATAACTCAAGAAATTGGAAGATCACCTAGTGAAAAATCTCTTGCATATTTAAAGAGATATTTAAAAAGCGTAAATGTAACTACAGATATACCTACAAAAAGCAATGTATCATCACAAAAAACATCTTTAAAGGATGAGTTGCCTGATATTAATCAATATGACCTAAGTGTTAAAGGAAATGGCCAAGTTAATATAGAAATATTCTCTTCACCAGAAAAGGCTGGAGATGGAGTTGATGGTTGGCTAAAAGAAGTTGCTGAAAAGTTTAATAATAGTAATTATAAAGTTGATGGAAAGTCAGCTACGGTTTCAGTACGTAACATATCATCAGGAGATGCGGTGGACTACATTATTTCGGGTAAATATATACCAGAGCTGTTTGCACCTTCTAACGAATTATGGGTAGCTATGGCTCAGGCGCAATCCGCTAATTTAGAAAAAGTAGCTGATTCAATGGTACAAAATACTGCTGGTATATTACTTTCTCAAAAAACATATAAAGACTTAGAAGCTAAATATGGTAAAGCTGATTTATCTGCAATAGTTCAGGCTACTATAAATAATGAAATTTCATTTGGATATACTAACCCTTATGCAAGCTCTACAGGATTAAACTTCTTATTGTCAACACTTGAATATTTTGATTCTTCAAATTTATTAAGCGACAAAGCAAAGGAAGAATTCCAAAAATTCCAACAAAATATTCCATTTGTATCTTATAATACTGTACAAATGAGAACATCAGCTGAAAATGGATCTTTAGATGCTTTTATTATGGAATATCAAACATATTCTAATGATGCTACTTTGAAAAACAATTATACTTTTATACCATTTGGAGTGCCACATAACAATCCTTTGTATGTATGTGGAAGCCTTGATAATGCAAAATCGCAATTAGTTAAAGCGTTTACAGAATATGCTCTTAATAATGAAAATCAAAATTTAGCTATTAATTATGGATTTAACAATAATGAGTATAAATCAGATGGAAAAATGGATTATGATGGAAATACAATTTTACAAGTACAACAATTATGGAAAGAAGAAAAAGATTCTGGAAAACCAATCATAGCTGTATTTGTATCTGATGTATCAGGAAGTATGGCTGGAACCGCTATTACAAACTTGAAGAAGTCATTAATTAATGGAGGCCAATACATAAATAGCAATAATTATATCGGACTTGTAAGCTACAGTACAGATGTAACAATCAATTTACCTATTGATCAATTCGACATAAATCAACACTCTTTATTTAATAGCGCTGTTCAAAATTTGTCAGCTTCTGGTAACACCTCTACATTTGATGCAGTATTAGTAGCGACAAATATGTTAATAGAAAAACAAAAAGAAGTCCCTGATTCTAAATTAATGATGTTTGTACTAAGTGATGGTGAAACAAATATGGGGCATAGTTTAGAAGATGCATCAAGAGTTGTAAAAAATTTAAATATTCCAATTTATACTATTGGATATAATGCAGATATTGATGCATTACAAAAAATTTCAAGCATTAATGAAGCTGCTAATATCAATGCAGATTCAGAGGATGTTATTTATCAATTAAGGAATTTATTTAATTCAAATTTATAATTTATAAAGGAAGGAATAAAAAAATGGAAGAATTAGAAATAAAAGTTGGAGAGAAAGTTGATAATAAAGAATTAGAAACTACTTTATTAGAAGGAAATGAAATTTCAGAAACAAAAATTGAAAACTCTTTAAATTATGATAAATTAACTCCAGAAGAAAAAAGTGCAATTGATACATTTTTAACAAAACTTGATGCTACAAATACAGCTCAAGTATTACAATTTGGAACTTCTGCTCAAAATAATATATCTAAATTTTCAGATTCAGTTTTAGCAGAGGTGAAAACAAAGCAAACAGGTGCAGTGGGAGATTTATTATCATCTTTAGTAAGCGAAATAAAGTCTTTTAATAATGAAACTACAGCACTTACAACTGAACAAAAAGGATTTTTCGGAATATTTAGGTCAGCTAAAAAGCAATTTGATAAAATTCTCGCAAAATACAATAAAGTAGAGACAAATATTGATAGTATTGAAAAAATGTTAGAAGCTCAAAAATTAACTATGTTAAAAGATATTTCAACATTTGATATTATGTATGAAAAGAACTTAGAATACTTCAAGCAATTATCTTTATACATTATAGCTGGAGAGAAGAAATTAGAGGAATTGAATAATGTTACGCTTCCAGAGCTTCAACAAAGAGCTCAAGAAACAAATGATCAATTAGATATTCAAGCAGTAAAAGATATGTCAGATACTATAAATAGATTTGAAAAGAAAATATATGATTTAAAAACTACAAGAATAATTTCTATACAAATGGCACCTCAAATTAGACTTATTCAAAATAACGATAGTGAACTTATAAATAAAATTCAAAGTTCTCTTATTAATACGATTCCTCTTTGGAAAAACCAAGTTGTTATTGCTTTAGGTTTGGCTAATTCTAAAACTGCTTTAGAAACCCAAAAGAAGGTTACTGACCTTACTAATGAGATGCTTAAAGAAAATAGTGAAATATTAAAACAAGGTACTACTCAAATTGCTCAGGAATCTGAAAGAGCTATTGTAGATGTTGAAACATTACAAAAAACTAATAATGATTTAATTGAAACAATTGATAATTTAATTCAAATTCATTCTGATGGTAAAGCTAAGAGATTAGCAGCTGAAGGAGAACTTGTTAAAATAGAATCAGAACTTAAAAATAAACTTTTAGAAATAAAAATTGAAACAGAAAACAATATAAATAAAGAGTAAAAAATAGTGCAATAAAGTACATACAAAAGTTCCAGTGATTTCTTACTGGAATTTTTACTGTACAACGGGCTTGTCATCATGTTAATTACAAAAAATGAAGAAGAAGCGAAGAAGTATTATAGTAAAATAAAATTAGATTTTAATCAGTAAATTTCAAATCAAATTATAACTTATAGTTAAAAAATATTAAAGTCTAAGGAAACTCTTCAGTGAAAAAACTCATATGAGCTTTAAAAAATGATGCAAAATAAGATTTTATATGATATAATAATTTTATAAATAAAAATAATGAAAGGATAATGAAAGGTGTTATATATAATAATATTAGTTATATTAATAATATTAATTTACAATTTAATAACTTATAATATATTTATAAAAAAACAGAATGCCGTAAAACATGCAAAATCTTCAATAGAAGTGTATTTAAATCAAAGATTTGATTTAATTCCTAATTTAGTAAAATGTGTAAAAGAATATACAAATTATGAGGCGAAAACTTTTGAAAAAATTACAAGATTACGAGCCGAATATATGAATAAAAGGGAATTAACAAAAGGAGGTATACTAGATACAGAAGTTAATAAAACAGTTTTATTATTAGAAAATTATCCTGAGTTAAGGGCAAATGAGGAATATTTAAATTTACAGAGAAACTTAACAAAAATGGAAAATCAAATACAAGCTGCTCGAAGAATTTATAATAACGAAGTAGAAAAGTATAATAATTTTACAAATATATTCCCTAATAATATACTAGCAAATATATTAAAGTTTAAAAAAGAAAAATTTTTTGAAATGGAGTAAAAATAAATTGGATATTTTAAAAAGCATAATAAAATGGATTATAATATCATTTTTTCTATTAATACGGAGTGATTTTGGTTTCATATTTAATTGCTACAACAAAAGGTATTTGGCCAATTGTTATTATAGGAATAGTATTATTTGCTGTTATTCTTTATGTAGTAGAAACCCAAGTAAAATCGTTTGGTATTGCAAAAACACATAAAAATAAAAAACATAATAAAATAAGAAAAACAACTATGAGTTATGAATTTAAAAAAATATATAATTATATTGAAGAACAATATGTAAGCGAATTAGAAGAAAATAGAAAAAAATTAATAAAATCTATTATAATATGTCTTGTATTATTTATAATAGCAGTTACATTATGTATTATTTTCGAAAAAAAGACACATTTTAGCACACGAAAAAGTTATTCAATATTAGGAATTATATTCTTACCAGCAGTACTATATTATGTATATAAATATAAAAAATATAATGATATATATGTTAAAAGTTTCAAAGATACAATTATAAAAAATTTTGTTAAATATATAAATCATAATTTAGAATATCATCAAAAAGGTGGAAAAAATTTATTTCATTATTATTTAGATGCAAAATTTGAAGATAAACAATTTAACGATTTTACAACAGATGACTATATAGAAGGTATTAATGAAAATGGAACAAATATAGAAATGTGTAATATTGCCTTAGAAAATTATAATAACAATGGCGAATTTTTGAATATGGTATATGAAGGTATATTTTCAGTTACAAAATTAAATAATTATGTAACTGGTGAAATAAGAATTAAAAAAAACCAATATATATTAAAAAATAAACATAACAAGGTTGAGATGGATAATAATGAATTTGAAAAATACTTTGATGTATATTCTAACTATAATATTTTAGCAATGCAAATATTAACTCATGATATTATGGAGGAATTACTACAATTTTATAATACATATAAAATTAACTGTGAAATAGTAATAAAAGATAACAATATTTATATAAGGTTTGATACAGGAGTTATGTTTGAACCTAATATATTAAAGAAAACAGAAGATATGAATACTTTATGGGTTTATTATAGCGTTTTAAAATTTGTTACTAATTTTACTGTAAAAGTAAATAAATTATTAAAGGATTTAGATGTGTGATATATTCCATTGCAGACATATTGTTTTACTAGAATATTTTGATGTTCCGAAACAAATGTAAAATAGCTAAAAATGTTGACACTGTAAACATAGGTTAGTATACTTGTCTTTTTGTACTTTGATGAAAGTGAACAATGAGAACTTCGTGTTAATCAGATGGTTCTTTACAAAGAGGTATAACAAATATTCAAATAAGAGCTGATGTGTATAAAACATTTAATAATTGTAATGATATATACATATCTGTTTTAAGAGATTTTTATTAAGAATTTTCCCCGATAATTTTCATAATTATCGGGGATTAACATTATTTTAATATTGATATTTAGGTGTTAATGTACTTCTCTAAAAAATCTGTATTCACTACCAGAAGTGGTTTTTCCTTTGTATACATAGCCATTATATATTCCACCATTACTATCATCTAAATTAACATCGAGTTTCATATTGTATGCAAAGCTTTGATTTAATTTGTTGATTATATGAATTGTAAAATTTAAAGTATAGTTAATATCTTCTAAATTAATATTTGCTTCTTTTAAAACTTTGCCATTAAAAGATACTGATTTTGAATTGTCTGAAACAGAATAATTAGTTAAAATGTCTTTATTTATATAACCTAAAGTTATTGGATTAGAGCAGTCTGTATAAAAAGTAGGGTCATCATAATTATTATTTTCATTTTCTGAATTAGTATTTATAATTTTAAAATCAATTCTATTATTAGATGGTTGGTTTAAATCTTTATATTCTCCAAAACTTAAAGCATTTTTATAATTTAACATTTTCGAGCCAACATCTGATGCGGATGTAATAACAATATTATCAATATACAATTCTTTTACAGTATTTTCTTCTGTTAAATCAGAAACAGATTGACTATTATCAATATATATGGATAAGTCTGAATATTGCAAAATACTCATATTATTTAAAGATAAGTTATCTGAATTATCCATAGCATCTGCACTACTATATAATAATATTTTTTGAATACTGAAGATTGTATTTTCATTATTATCAGAAATT
The DNA here is from genome assembly GCA_947627265.1 of uncultured Clostridia bacterium. GTDB lineage: Bacteria > Bacillota > Clostridia > TANB77 > CAG-508 > CAG-269. Next base: position 9,988 of record CANQVM010000003.1, read on the forward strand.
TCAATCATTTCATTAGCAAATTTATTTTTAGCAAAAGAATTTGAAAGTACAAAATTATAATATAGTAAAAATACTATAAACGCTAATATCATTAATATAACAAATGCAAGTTTTACATTTTTTATTTTAAATCTATTCATTCTTTAAATTTATTCCTTTCTTGCTGTGTTTATATATACAAATAATTACGAAAAGTATTATTTTTAATTTATAAGTCTATTATATAATAATTCCATATATTTAAATACTTTTGTATGCCATTCTTGGTCACTTGCATATCTTGTGTTAACTCCAGATAATGTAGGACCATTATAATACCAACCATCGGCTGTTTCACGATCAAAAATTTTAGTTCCAGATGGATTTAAATAATACTTAACTAAAGATTTAGCAACTGTCTCAATTCCTTCTGCATAATCTGCAAATTCGTATGATGATTCATAAGGTGTATTATCATAAGAACCATATCCAAATAAGTTATTTTTATCTTTAGCTATCTGCGATGTTCCCCATCCGCTTTCATGAATTGCAATAGAAGCTAAGAAAATACCATTTATATTATACTTCTTTTCTGCATTATAAAATGATTGATAATTATTTTCGAATATTTTATTTGTATCATTTGGTAATCCTGTAAATATTTTTTTGTAATCATTTAAAGTTAAACCACTTGTTTTATTTAATTCCATACTAATATTAACTTTTAATAGAAGTCTTTGAATTCTATTTTTTTCAACTATACTTGGTGAAGTATAAGCAGATGTTAAATTTGATGATCTTATGTACCCTTCTATTCCATCAAAAGAAACTTTACACCATTCTTCATTAGGTAAATCTATTAACTTAACATCGATACTAGATTTTATTTCAGCTAGATCTTTAGAATTAGAATCTGCAGTTTCTTTAAGATTATCAGCATTTATAAAATACATTGTGTCTCCTATATGAACTTTTTGTTTTGCTAAAAAATCTGAAGTTCCGAGATTAACTAGCTTAGGAGTTGGATCAGAAACTTTTTCTTTTGATAAAATAATTTCTTCTACTAATTCGCCATTTTCATATGTTTTAACAACTGTAACTTTATCTTTTCCAAGGATTCCTTCTTGAGTAACTACTTCTTCACCTTTTGGAAGAGTTGGTGTATCAGTATATGTTGTTTCAAATTCTACATCTCTATCTTCTACATCCTGTTCTTTTACTCTATCCATATCTGCATTTTCCGAGATAATATTTTGCATATTTAAACGATGTCTATTTAATTCGTATTCAGAAATCTCTTCAGTTGAATCAACTTTTGCATAACTCTTCCCAAAAGAAATGTCTTTTGGAAAAAATAGAGCAAGAGAAACTATTAAGATACTGCAACCTGTAATAATATGGGATAGTTTTAAATCATCTGATTTATATTTCCTTTTTGCATTAGAAATAGAAGAATCAACATTAGAAGTTTTTTGTGCATTAAAATATTCATTTTGTCTATCAGATGCTTGTCCAATTTTTGATAAGTGTCGCATATCTTGCAATTCTTTAAATACATCAGATAAATTTCTGTTTTCATAAGAATTTTTATTTGTTGACATAACCATACTCTCTTTCTTTGATAAATTAATACATATTTATTATATAATAACAAATCAAATATGTCCATAAAATTTTATAAAAAATATTCATATAGCAAAAATTACTAGTTACAATTAACATCTATTTTTTTAAAGTTTGGAAATAATTAGTTTTTTCATAACCTTGGTGTCGCAAATTACGAAATAATTTTTTATCTGTAATTTGCTCCAATCGCACTCGCCTTAATTGGCTCGTTTGATCGCTTACGCGGCTATTTCAAAACTAATTATTTTCAAATTATATTACAGACTGTGAATTTTAACAAATTACTAGTTACAATACACAGCTTATAAATTTGAAAGTTTATAAATAAATATATTTTAAATAATTATGTAAGAAGATTACCGTAGCATAGCTAATGACAATTGGAGTAACTTAAATACTAGTCTTTTAGTTTATAGAAGAACTAATAACAAATCTTGACATTAACATTGATAAAACGATAAAAAATACTTGCAAAATATGTAAAATAGTATATAATATATTGGTAAATTACTTATTTAATAAGCTTGCTAACAATATATAAGCAATAGGAGGTGATAAAATGGAATATGAAAAGATAGAAAGAAGTATTGGATATAGTTTTAAAAATAAAGAACTACTAAAAAAGGCGTTAACTCATACATCTTATGCATATGAAAATAATGTAGAAAGCAATGAAAAATTAGAATTCTTAGGAGATAGTATTTTAGAATTTATAACCAGTGATTATATTTATTGTAATTATCCAAAGCTAAAAGAAGGAGAAATGACTAAAGTTAGAGCAAGTGTAGTATGTGAAAAAAGTTTATATAAAGTTGCAAAATTGCATAATTTTAGTGATTTTTTAAATTTAGGTAAATCTGAGCGAAAAACAGGGGGATATGAAAGACCTGCTATATTAGCAGATAGCGTAGAAGCTGTAATTGCAGCAATTTACTTAGATGGTGGTATACAATCTGCACAAAAATTTATAATTGAGAATTTAAAAAAAGAGATAGAAATAGCAAGCAAACACGTTGGAGATAAAGATTATAAAACGGTTTTACAAGAAAAACTTCAAATACACGGAAATGTGAATATAGAATATGAATTAATAAAAGAAATTGGACCTGATCATAACAAAACATTTGAAGTAGAAGTAAAATGTAATAATAAGCCATTGGCTAAAGGAAAAGGAAAAAGTAAAAAAGAGGCACAAATGAAAGCTGCTAAAAATGCATTAGAAGATTTAAAATAAAAATATCAGAATATAAAAATAAAAAAAGGGGTGAATCTATGAAAAAACAATATATAATTCCTATATTTGTACCACATTTAGGATGTCCAAATGATTGCATATTTTGTAATCAAAAATCAATTAGTGGACAAAAAGAAAATATTACAAAATTCAAAGCAAAAAAAATAATAGATGATTACCTAAAAAATATAAAAGATACAGATGCACAAATAGAAATAGCATTTTTTGGTGGAAGTTTTACAGCGATTGAAGCAGAAAAACAAGAAGAATTATTAAAATTAGCAAATGAATATATTGAAAATGGAAAAGTTCAAAGCATAAGAATTTCAACACGACCGGATTGTATTAATAAAGAAATATTAAAAAGATTAAAGAAATATCAAGTAAAAACTATTGAATTAGGAGTACAATCAGCTAATGATTATATTTTAAAAAGATCAAATAGGGGACACACATTTTCAGATGTAAAGAAAGCATCTAAAATGATAAGATGGAATGGATTTAAACTAGGACATCAAATGATGGTAGGATTGCCAGAAAGTACTAGAATTGATGAAATAAACACAGCAAAAGCTTTAGTAAAATTAAAGCCAAAAATGGTAAGAATTTATCCTGTTTTAGTTGTAAAGAATACAAGATTAGAGGAAGAATATAAAAACGGAGAATATGAGCCATTATCAATTGTACAAGCCGTTGAAGTTTGCAAAGAAATTGTTAGAATATTTGCAGATAAAAATATAGATATTATAAGAGTAGGACTTCAAAATACAGATGAAATTTGTGAGCCTGATAATAAAAATAGTCAAGTAGTAGCAGGTCCATATCATCCAGCATTTAGACAACTAGTTGAATCAGGTATGTGGTATGATTCTATCGTATCAAAAATCAAAAAATTAAATGTTAAAGTAAAAGAAGTAGAAGTTAGCGTAAATCCGATAGATAGTAACAATGTGATTGGACATAAAAAAGAAAATGTTAAAAAGCTAAAAGATACATATGATGTTGATTTGATTTTGAAACAAGATGAAAATATAAAACAAGGAAAATCTAAAATTGAAATAACTAAAGTATATAATAATTAAATAGATAATAACTATTAAATAAAGTATAAATCACCATTATTTTACAAATACTAAAGTAAAGGTGATTTTTATGTATAAGTGGAAAAAAGAAGATATAAAAAAATTAATTATAGAGATAATAGGAACTATTTTGGGTGCTTTTGTTATGGCAATAGGAGTTTCGTTATTTTTATTGCCAAATCAATTGTCAACTGGAGGAGTATCAGGAATTGCAACGATTACCTATTATTTATTTAATATTCCAATGGGAACAATGATTCTAATAATTAATATACCTCTATTTTTATTTTCAATATACAGAATAGGGAAAAAGTTTTTTATTAAATCTATAATTGGAACAGCTTCATTATCTATATTTATAGATATACTAGATAAAATAGAGCCACTTACACAAGATAGATTTTTAGCATGTATTTATGGGGGGCTTATAATAGGAATAGGAACAGCCATATTATTAAAGTCTAATTCCTCAACAGGGGGAAGCGACTTAGTTAGCTATGTAGCAAAAACATATAAACCAACAATTAGAACAAGTAATACTATAATACTAATAGATGGTGTAATTATCACTCTAAATGTAATATTTCTTAAACAAATAGAAATAGGATTATATTCTGCTATTGCAATTTATTTAATGGGAAAAATAATTGATATATTATTTGAAGGAATTTATTTTACAAAATTAATATTAATTATTTCAGATGAAACAGAAAAAATAGCAAAAGAAATAGAAGAAAAAGTACCAAGAGGAACAACAGGCCTTTATGGAAAAGGCATGTATACAAATAAAGAAAAAATAGTATTAATGTGTGCTGCTTCAAGAAGAGATGTATCTAAAATAAAAATGATAGCAAGAAAAATAGATCCTTCCAGTTTTATGATTATAACAAATTCAAGAGAAGTAGTAGGATTGGGATTTAAAAAAATTTAAAAATTTAAATAAAACTAGCTTTAAAAATAGTTATAATATGATATAATATTTTAGAAAGAGACAAAAAATACTTTAATGGTTTTTCATTAAAACCTTTTAATAAAATATGAAAGGAACTAATTAATAAGTGAAAGAACAACAATATATATTAGAAAATATAGATACTTTTGAATTAAAAGATATTTTTGACTGTGGGCAATGTTTTAGATGGAATGAGCAAGAAGATGGAAGTTATACAGGAATTTTTAAAAAAAATGTAATTAATGTAAAAAAAGAAAAGAATAAAATTATTTTTAATGGAGTCTGCCAAAAAAATATACGAGAAACTGTAGAAGATTACTTCGATTTAAATCGTGATTATGAAAAAATAAAACAACAGTTATCTAAAATAGATAATAATATAAAAACAAGTATTCAATATGGCAAAGGAATTAGACTTTTAAATCAAGATTTATGGGAAACAATTATTTCATTTATTATATCGGCAAATAATAACATACCAAGAATAAAAGGAATTATAGAAAGATTAGCAAAACAATTTGGATATGAAATTATTTATAAAGGACAAAAATATTATACATTTCCAACACCAGAGCAATTAAAAAATGTAACAATAGAAGATTATAGAAAATTAGGACTAGGATTTAGAGATGTAAGATTATATGAGACAACTAAAATGATATTAGAAGGCAAAATTAATCTTGAAAAAATGAAGAAAAATCCAAACACAATGCAAGTACGAGAAGAACTTTTAACATTATCAGGGGTAGGACCAAAAGTTGCAGATTGCATTTTATTGTTTTCAGATTTAAAAAGATTTGAAGTATTCCCAATAGATGTTTGGGTAAGAAGAGTTATGAATGACTTGTATATTAAAAATGAAGATGAAACAAAAGTAAGTAAGAAACTTATAGAAAAAATTGCAGCAGAAAGATTTGGAGATTTAGCTGGACTAGCACAGCAGTATTTATTTTATTGGAGAAGAGAAGCATAAATATCTTTTTATTAACACATTGGAGGACTAAATGGGACTAAGAATTATATATGGAAAGCCAGGAAGCGGGAAAAGTACTTACTGCTTTAAAGAAATTTCTAATTTAATAGACAAAGAAAAAAAGATTTTTATAATTACACCAGAACAATTTTCTTTTACTGCTGAAAAAAAATTAATGGATGCAGTAAATCAAAAGGCTACTATTAATGCGGAAGTAATAACATTAAGTAGGATGGCATATAGAGTTTTAGGAGAAACAATTGGAAATCATACAAATAATCTTTCTAAATGTGGTAAAGCAATGTTAATATACTCTATATTAACAAATAATAAATCAGAATTAAAATTTTTAGGAAAGTCTGATGAGAATATTTATTTAAGTGTAAGTACTATTACAGAATTTAAAAAACACGGTATAACAATAGAAAGACTAAAGCAAGAAATAGAAAAAACAAGGGATAAATATTTAAAAACAAAATTATTAGATATGACTCTTATATATGAAAAGTTTGAAGAGGCAATAAAAAATAAATACATAGAAGAGAATGATTTGTTAACAATATTGGCTAATAACTTAGATAATACACAGCTATTAAAAGATAGTATTATTTATATAGATGAATTTTCAGGATTTACTTATCAAGAATATCAAGTTATAAAAGAGTTAGTAAAACAAGCAAAACAAGTTAATATTACAATGTGTCTTGATAATACGGATATTGCTATAAATCCAGATATTGATATATACTATTCAAATAAAGTAACATTATCTAAAATATTAAATTTAGCAAAAGACAATAATTTTAAATTAGAAAAACCAGTATTTTTAGACAAACAATATAGATTTAAAAATGAAGAATTAAAACACTTAAGTGATAATATTTATAATATAAAATCCACAAAATATGAAAAAAATGTGGAAAACATTAAATTATTTTTAGCAAAAAATCAATATTCAGAAGTTGAAGAGGTGGCTAAAAAAATTAGCTTGTTAGTAAGAGATAAAAAGCTAAGGTATAGAGATATATCTATCATTACAAAAAATATAGAAAATTACTCATCATTAGTTAGAGCAATTTTTAATAAGTATCAAATACCAGTATTTATAGATGAAAGAAGAGATTTAGACCAAAATATTATAGTACAGTATATATTATCAATTTTAGAAATTTTAAATAAAAATTTTTCAAATGATGCAATTTTTGCTTATATAAAGTTAGGCTTTTTATCAATTGATCAGGATGATATTTTTAAATTAGAAAACTATTGCATAAAATGGGGTATTAATAAAAACAAATGGAAAAAAGATTTTATATATGAATTAGAAGAAGATAAGAAGAAAATAGAAAATTTAAATGAATTAAGAAAAAAAATTATAAATCCATTAATAATGTTTCAAGAAAAAATAAATAAAAATAAAACAGCAAAGAATATAAGCAAATCAATTTATCAATTTATGCAAGAGCAAAATATAGAAAAAATAATATGTAATAAAATACAAGACTTAGAAAATAAAAAGTTGCTAGATTTATCAAAAGAATACAAAACAAGTTACCAAACAATATTAAATATTTTAGATGAAATAATCACAATTTTTAAAGAAGAAAGAATGACAATAGACCAATATAGAAAAATATTAAAAATTGGACTAAAAAATAGTGGTCTTGGAAAAATCCCAGGTACGCAAGATCAAGTTATTTTAGGAGATGTAGATAGATCTAGAAGTCACAAAGTACATACAGTTTTTATTATCGGATTAAATGATGGTAGTTTTACAAGCATAAATAAAGATGAAGGTTTTTTTAATGATTTAGATAGAGAAAAACTGGAAGAAGATGGTATTGAATTAGCTAAAGGCACAATTGATAAATTATATGAAGATAATTTTAATATATATAAAGCATTTACAACAGCAGAAAATCAAATATATTTATCATATGCATCATCTGACAATGAAGGTAAGTCATTAAGACCATCTACTTTAATTGGAAAAATAAAAAAGAACTACCCAAAATTGCAAGAAGAAAGCGATGTTATTTCAAAAAAATATGAAATTGTAAATCAAGCTATTACATATGAAGAATTAATTGAAAATATAGCAAAGTTAAAAAACAAAGAAGAAATAGAAGAGATATGGTATGAAATTTATCAATATTATAAAACACAAAATGAATGGAATAAAAGATTACAAGAAGATTTAAAAGGATTGGAATATACAAATTTGCCACAAAATATAAAAAAAGAAAACATTGAAAAATTATATGGAAATACTTTAAATACTAGCATATCAAGACTCGAAAAATATAGAAGTTGTCCTTTTTCTTATTATTTACAATATGGCTTAAAATTACAAGAAAAAGAACAACTAAAAGTACAAAGCTTTAATACAGGATCTTTTATGCATGAAACTATTGATGAATTTTTTGAATTTGTAAAACAAGAAAACTTAGATTTAGCACAATTAGATGAGGAGCAAATATTAAAAATTGTATCAGATATAATTGAGGAAGATTTAAACTTAAAGAAAAATTACCTATTTACCGCAACTGCCAAATATAAAGTTTTAGTAAAAAGACTAAAGAAAATTGTTAGCAAAGCACTAAAATATATTATCGAAACAATTATTTATAGTGATTTTAATATAGAAGGAACAGAAATAGGATTTGGAAAAGGTGAAGAATATGAACCAATTTTGTTAGAATTGGGAAGCGGAAAAAAGGTAGAAATAAAAGGCAAGATTGATAGAATTGATACAGCTAAAGCAGAAGAAGGGAAATATTTAAGAATTATAGATTATAAATCATCTGCAAAAAATATTGATCTAAATGAAGTATATGCTGGCATACAAATACAGCTTTTAACATATACAGATGCAATTTGTAAACAAGAAGATATAATGCCGGCAGGAATCTTTTACTTTTCATTGTTAGAGCAAATGATAAATGCAGATAAAAAAATAACAGAAGAAGAAATAGAAGAATTAATTCGAAAAAATTTTAAAATGAAAGGATTAATTATTGCAGATGTTAAAATTATAAAAATGAATGATAATACTTTAAAATCAGGAAGTTCAAAATTAATACCAGCAGCATTAACTACATCTGGAACTATAAATGAAAAGTGGACGAATGGTGTAAAATCAGATGAATTTAAAATCTTGCAAGATTATATTTATAAAACAATTAAAGATATTTCTAAAGAAATATTAAGTGGTAAAATAGATTTAAAGCCATATTATAAAAAAGGGAAAACTCCTTGCCAATATTGCGAATATAAATCAATATGTGGTTTTAATTCTAGGCAAAAAAATAATAACTATTATTATATTGGTCAAAAATCAAAAGATGAAATTATATTAAAAATGAAACAAGAAACACGAAAATAGGGAGAGATAAATGGAACAAGTAGATAAAACACAAATGAGAAAAAGAAATATGAAATTATTTCCTAGCTACAAGAAATTTTCATGGGATTACATATTTTTTTATACTATAAACTTTTTATTTTTAACACAAATAAAAGGAATTAATCCTGCAGATATTGTATTGATAGATTCTTTTTATTATTTGTTTTCTACAATAGCACAAATACCAGCAACAATAATAATAGAATTTCTAGGAAGAAAAAACAGCTTGATTTTTGCCAATATACTAAATTGTTTATATATGATAGTAATTATATTCAGCGAGAATTTATTTAACTTAATTTTCGCTGAGTGCTTAAGTTCTTTAGCATTTGCTATTAAAGGTAGTGCAGAACCAAGTTTGTTAAATGAATCAATTCCTCCAACCAAAAAGAAGAGTGAAATATTTGCAAAAATAAATGAAAAAGGGATGTCAAGCTATTACTTAATAAATGGAGTAGCCACTGTCCTTGCAGGATTTTTATATGAAATAAATCCCTATATTCCAATTATATTATCCTTAATAACGGTAATAATGGTAACAATACTTGCAACTTTATTTATAGAACCAATCCCAAAAAGTAAAAATTCAAAGATAAATATAAATCAAATAAAAGAGATAAAAGACTCTTTTAAATTTATACTAAAGTCAGAAAGAATAAAAAGTTTAATATTATTTTCTGTATTAATGACAGGAATACTAGGAGTATTGTCAAATTATGAAATTAGCTTACTAGAAGATTTAGATGTTTCAGCATCAATTTTAGGAATTTTGTTTGCAGTTTTAGAAGTTATAGCAAGCTTAGGAACAAAGAAACAAGATAAATTTCATAATAAATATACAAATAAATCTTTAACTGTAATAGGTATTGCAATTACAGGTAGCTGTATTGTTTCAGGATTTGCAGGAATATTATCAAAAGAATATAAAATCGGAATTATTCTTATTATAGCAGCATATTTAATCAAATATATATGTGGAGGAATTTACTATGCTTTAATTGAAAAATATTTAAGTAATTTTACTAATAAGGATATTGACACAAAAATATATACAGCTAATAATTGTATTAGGAGTATATCAGGTGCAGGAATTGGAATTATGGCATCATTTTTATTAGATAGAATGGAAACAGCTTATTGTATGATAATTATAGGCGGTATTTTTGCAATTCTAATTGTATTAGTAAGTAAATATATGAAAAAAAGAGTTGGTTTAAGACCTGAAGAGTATTCAAAAGAAGAGGTCAAATATGATAAGTAAAAAAAGTGGGTTAAAACAAGGAGTATAAATATGAATTTATCAAATGAAAATGTGTTACATGTAAAAAAGGGTGACATAGAATTTTTACAATTTAGAAAATTGCTAGACTATAAAGATATATTGACACATGCCTATTCTCTCGGAATAAATTTAAACTTTAGAACATCAACAGTAAACAAACAAAAATTACCTGAAGCAGAATATAAAAAAGCAATAGAAAGTTATAAATTACTGTGTAATTCTATCGATATTAATTATATTAATTTAGTAAAAACTAACCAGGAACATACAAACTGTGTTAAAATAGTATATGATAAGATAAATAAAGATAAACCAGATTTTAATCAAAAAAAATATTATAATACAGATGGTTTAATTACTAATCAAAAGAATTTAATACTTTCAACAACAAATGCCGATTGTATATTATTACTTTTTTTTGATCCAATAAAGAAAGTAATAGCAAATACTCACTCAGGCTGGAAAGGAACGCTACAGAGAATAGCAATAAAAACAGTAGAAAAAATGAAGGAAGAATTTGGATGTAACTTACAAGATATTATCTGTTGTATATGCCCAAGTATACGAAAATGTCATTTTGAAGTAGAAAAAGAAGTAAAAAACATGTTCGAACATGAATTTAAGGATTTAGAAGAATTAGACAAAATAATAGAAGAAAAAGTACCAAATAAAAAATGGAATATTGATACAATTTTAATAAATAAAAAAATATTAGAACAACAAGGGTTAAAAAAAGAAAATATTATTGACAGTGGTGTATGCAGTGTTTGTAATTCAAATTTAATACACTCTTACCGAGTAGAAAAACAAGGATATGGACTAAACACAGCACTAATAGAGTTAAAATAACGCATAGATTTATTGCATAAATAAAAAATATTAAATAAAGTAATTTACAGATGTTAAATAAAGTTGTTCATAAAGGGGAAAAAAGAAGATATGAATAATAAACAAGAAATACAAAAGATGAGAAAAGTAAATATGAAAATATTTCCTACATACAAGAAATTAGCATGGGATTATCTATTTTTTTATACAATTGATTTCTTATTTTTAACGCAGATAAAAGGAATAAGTGCATCAGATGTTGTACTAAAAAGTACATTTTATGCTCTTTTTAGTAGCATTATGCAAATACCAGCTAACATTATTGTAGAGTTTTTAGGAAGAAAAAACAGCTTAATTTTAGGAAATATTTTTAATTGTTTTTATATGGTAATTATAATGATTAGTAGAAATTTGGGAGATTTAATATTGGCAGAATTTGTGAGTGCAGTAGCATCTTCCATAAAGAATATTGCAGAACCAAGTTTACTAAATGAATCAATACCACCATCAAAATATAAAAGTCAAATATTTTCTAAAATAAATGCAAAAGGAATATCAGGTTTTTATTTATTTAATGCTATTTCAAAAATAATATCAGGAATTTTATTTACAATCAATGGATATCTACCAATTATATGTTCTTTAGTCGTATTAATTTTAGTGTCTGTATTATCGATAGGATTTATTGAGCCACTAAAAAGAAAAAATAAAAGTATCAATGAACTATTAAACAAAAAACAAATAAAAAATATCAAAGATGGATTTTCTTATATACTAAAATCAGAAAGATTAAAAGCACTAATATTATGTTCTTCGTTAATTGTAACATTAATAGTAATACTTAGTAGTTATATGGTAAGCTTATTAAAAGATTTAAGATTGTCATCTATAATAATAGGATTTATAGGAGCAATAGGAAGTTATTCTAGCTTTTATGCTTCAAAAAAACAAGAAAAATTTCATAATAAATTTAGAAACAAGTCTTTAATGATAAGTGCTATATTAATTTCAGCAAGTTCATTAATAGCTGGAATATGTGGATTAAAAGCTGAAAATAATACCATATTGATAGCTATTGTAATTCTAATGGATTTGATTTATTATTTTGGACAAGGAATATATCATACACTGATTGATAAATACTTAAGAAATTTTTCAAATGAAGAAATTGATACAAAAATATTTGCAGCTAAGAATCTGTTTTCAAATATAGTTAAAGCAATAGGTGGAGTTGTTGCATCTTTCTTATTAAGTAAAACGACAACTGCATATTGTATGATAATAATAGGAATAATTTTTACAATAATATACATATTATTAGCTAAATATATGAAAAAAAGAGTTGGATTAAAGCCAGAAGAATATTCAGAAGAAGAAAGAAAATACGATGAATTAAAAGAATTAGATTAGTCCTAGAAGCGTATAATATTAATTTATTAAATAAAAATATGTTACTTATAAAAAAGGGAAATACGCCGAATTTTTACAATTAAAATGAACCACCAGAAACAGAGGTTTTATGTAATAAATTAAGTAAAAATGTTGGATAAAGTTATTTACAAAGGAGGAAGATCAATTTGAGTAACAAAGAAGAAATACAAAAGATGAGAAAAGTAAATATGAAAATATTTCCTACATACAAAAAATTAGCATGGGATTATCTGTTCTTCTATACAATTGATTTCTTATTTTTAACGCAGATAAAAGGAATAAGTGCTGCAGATGTAGTTTTGAAGAGTACATTTTATTCTTTTTTCATTATATTACTACAAATTCCAGCTAATATTATTGTAGAATTTTTAGGAAGAAAAAATAGTGTAATTTTAGGAAATATATTAAATTGCTTTTATATGGTAGTTATAATGCTTAGTAGAAATCTAGGAGACTTAATATTTGCAGAGTTTATTTGTGCTATAGCATTTTCTATTAAAGATATTGCAGAACCAAGTTTATTAAATGAGTCAATACCACCATCAAAATATAAAGGCAAAATTTATTCCAAAATAAATTCAAAAGGAGCATCAGGATATTATCTATTTAATGCTATTTCTAAAATTGTAGCAGGATTTTTATTTACAATAAATGGATATTTACCAATTGTATGTTCACTTGTTGTCCTAGTTATGGTTTCAATTATATCAATAGGATTTATAGAACCACTAAAAAGAAGTAAAAGGAATATAAACGATTTACTGGGCAAAAAACAATTAAAAGATATGAAAGAAGGATTTGCTTATATCTTAAAATCTAATAGACTAAAAGCTCTTTTGTTATGTGTATCTTTAATTTCACCATTATTAGCAATTCTAAGTAATTATCATGTTAGCTTACTAGAAGATTTAAAACTATCTGCTAATGTAATTGGGATTATAGCAGCAATAGGAAGTTTTATAAGCTCGTATGCATCAAAAAAGCAGGAAAAATACCATAATAAACTTAAAAACCGATCTATGATAACTCTTGCAATTATTCTTTCAATTAGTACTTTAATTGGAGGAATTTGTGGACTAAAGGCAGAAGATTATGTAGTATTATTAATTATTGTAATTATTACTAATATTATTTATAATTTTTGCCAAGGGATGTATTTCACCATCATAGATAAATATTTAAGAAATTTTTCAAATAAAGAAATAGATACAAAAATATTTTCTGCTAAGAATTTATTTTCAAATATTGGTAGAATGATAGGAGGACTTTTTGCATCATTTTTACTTGATAAAATGAAAACAGCTTATTGTATGATTATTCTTGGAATTATTTTTACAATATTATACATACTAATGGAAAAATATATGAAATCTAGAATTGGATTAAAGCCTGAAGAATATTCAAAAGAAGAAACAAAATATGATGAACAAAAACAGATAAAACAAGAATTTTAATTTGTATAAAATAAGATGTAAGAGGGAGTAAGAATGTTTGAAACATGGGAAGAATTAGAAGAAAAAATAAAAGGATGTCGACAATGTAAATTATATAAAACAAGACAAAATATAGTATTTGGAGTAGGAAATAAAAATGCAAAAGTAATGTTGATTGGAGAGGGACCAGGAGCAGATGAAGATAGGATACGGAGAGCCATTTGTTGGAAGAGCAGGTAAATTAATGAATATGGCATTCCAAATGCTTGGAATTAAGCGAGAACAAGTATATATAGCAAATATCGTGAAATGTAGACCACCAATGAATAGAAATCCAGAAGAAGATGAATGTGTAGCTTGTATAAATTATTTAAGAAATCAGGTAATGTTAGTGAGACCAAAAATTATTGTACTTTTGCGGAAGTGTAGCATTAACAAATATTTTAGGAAAAGAATATAAAATAACATCAGCTAGGGGGAAATGGGTAGAAAAAAATAAAATTAATTATATGCCAACTTGGCATCCAGCAGCACTACTAAGAGATGAAACAAAGAAATTAGACTTTATTGAGGATTTAAAATTAGTATTAGATAAGTTAAATAACTAGTCAGTTATATTGAATATGTTAATGTAATATTGTAAAATGATAAAGTAATTATAATAAAATTTTTAAAATAAATTTTATTAAGTTATACAAGGAGAAATAAATATGCAAGAAATAGAGAAAATAATTGAAAAAGCTAATTATTGTTTAAATTGTAAATTAAAACCTTGTTCAGAAAAGGGATGTCCCTTAAATAATAACATACCAGAATTTATAAAATACATAAAAGAAGAAAATTATATTGAAGCATACAAGGTTCTTAGCAAAACAACTGTATTACCAGGAATTTGTGGAAGAATTTGTCCACATCAAAAACAATGTCAAGGTTCTTGTGTAAGAGGAATTAAAAATAATCCAGTATCTATTGGAGAATTAGAAGCTTTTGTATATGATAAAGTAAAAGAAAAAGGATATCATTTAATAGATTGTGTAGATCATATAAATAAAAGCAAAATCAAAAATAAAAAAGTTGCAGTTATTGGAGGAGGACCTTGTGGATTAACAGCAGCGGCATTTTTAGCTAAAAATGGTATAAAAGTTACAATTTACGAAAGATATGCTTATTTAGGTGGGCTTTTAATGTATGGAATTCCAGAGTTTCGTTTATCAAAACAGATAATAAAAACAACTATTAATGATATTTTAAATTTAGGAATAGAAGTTAAATATAATAAAGAATTAGGAAATAATTTAAGTTTACAACAATTACAAGATGAATATGATGCAATATTTTTAGCTTTTGGATCTAATGTTTCAATCAAAATGGGAGTAGAGGGAGAAAATTTAAATGGAGTCTATGGCGGAAACGAATTATTAGAATATAATATGCATCCAAATTATAATGGAAAAATAGTAGCAGTTATAGGTGGCGGAAATGTAGCAATGGACTGTGCTAGAACGATAAAAAGATTAGGTGCAAAAGAAGTAATAATAATTTATAGAAGAGCAAGAGAACAAATGCCTGCAGAGGATAAAGAAATAGAAGATGCGATAAAAGAAGGGGTAACATTTTTATATCAAAATAATATTGTAAAAATACTAGGAAAAAAAAGGGTTGAACAATTAGAATTAATAAAAACTAAATTGATAAAAAAAGAAGGAGAAACAAGACTTATACCTATTAATATTGAAAATAGCAATTATAAAATAAATATGGATTATGTGGTAATGGCATTAGGCTCAAAGCCACAAGATTTTATAAAAACATTAGGACTAAATTTAAATAAATGGGGAAATATTGAGATAAATGAAGATTACCAGACATCAAAAAAAAATATATATGCAGGAGGGGATTTAGCAGGAATAAAAGGAACTGTAGCATGGGCATCATATTCAGGAAGAGAAGCAGCAAAAAAAATAGTAGAAAAAATAAAAGAGTGATTACTCTTTTATTTTTTCATCTTTATTATTATTTGCAAATATTAATTTTTTAATAGCCTTGAATATAGCGAAAAACATATTTTCTTTTTGTGTAATTACTTTTAAAGCTGTTACAACTTCGCCATTTTCTAAAGCTATATATTTTTGTTCTAACTTTTCCATTTGATGTACATAATAGTCATTAAAGAATGTATATCCTTCAGTACAACCTAAGTAATCTTTAAAAGAATACAATTTTCTCCTATATAATTCAACTTGTTCTAAGCTAGTAATATTTTCAAAAGCTTTATCAAAGTAACTAGATATAATCAAATTTTGGGTTCTCATAAAAGTTAAGGTAATTTCATTTTTTAATTCATCTATCCTTGCAACCATACCATCAATTTTTTTCTTTTTATTATCTATACCGGACAATTTTATTATTCAATTTAATAATTTCTTCTTCTGTATTTAAAAGAAAATCAATTGCATTTTGAATTGCAATAAAGACCTTCTTAGAAGTTAATTCTGCAAATTTCAATTTAAAATTATCAGAACTATTTAATGTACTTTCAAATAAGAGATCTTCTCCAACAACATAAGACATTTGGTTAACCAAGCAACATTCTAAAGGATAGTAAGAAGGACTATTTGTTTCAAAGCTAATACCAAAATATTTTACATATTCTTTTGGAATACCATTTATTTTAGAAGCAATTAATTGAACTGCTGCTTCATTTAAACCAAGTCCATATATTTTAAATTCTGTATAATAACAAAGCCCCATTCTTAGTAAATAATTTTTTTTATCTTTAATTTCTTGTAGATAATGTATACATTCGTGAACTGCAAATTCTTCTAAATCCTCATCTTGAATATGTTCATTAAAGTAAATAGAAGTATTTTTATAAAAATACTTTGCTTCTGCCATTCCATCTGGCATTTTTGCTTTATACATATTTAATCTGGATAATTTAATAAAGAGTTCATTTTCATTAAAACCATATTGAGGAAAAACTGAACAAATTTTTAGAGCAATATTTCTTGCAATAGAATTAACTTTTAAAGTATCGACTTTTTTAGTAACTTCAATTCCTTCTTTTTTTAAATCTGATTTTAAACTCATTTTAATTCTCCTTAGTTCAATCTATTAATATTATACTACAAAAGAAATGTTAATATATTTCAAAAATATTAAATATTAGTTACAGTTTAGTTACAATGTCGAATTTTGTCAATAAAATTATATTGACATTTTATTTAGTGCAAGTTATAATAATCCTATAATTAATATTATAATATTAAAAATTTTTGACAAGGAGGGAGAAAATTATGCAAGATTTACAAGAAAATAAAATATTACTGGCTATTCAAAAGTTAAATTCAAAAATGGATGATATGCAGAAACAACTAAATGAGATACCTGATATGAAAAAGCAATTAAATCTGATACCATATATGCAAGAACAACTAAAAGTAATACCTGAGATGCAAGAACAACTAAAAATAATACCTGAGATGCAAGAACAACTAAAAGTAATACCTGAGATGCAAGAACAACTAAAAGTAATACCTGAGATGCAAGAACAACTAAAAGCAATACCTAAGATGCAAGAACAACTAAAAGTAATACCTGAGATGCAAAAAGAGATACGTAGTATTAGTAGAACAGTTGCTAGAATTGAAGTTGTACATGGAGATAAATTATCAGCCTTATTTGATGCATTTACTGTACATTCAGAAAAACTAGAATCACACGAGAAAAGAATTCATGATTACGAAAAAAAGGTACAAAACCATGAAAATCAAATATATTATTTAAAATCTAAATTTCAAGGATTATAAATGCCTATTGGAATTTAAGATAATATAAATCCTAATAGGCAGACAAAATTTATTTTACAACAATGTTATAAATTTTATTTTTTACATATATTTCTTTTATAATTGTTTTATCATTTAATTTAGAATCAATTATATTATGCACTTTATTTTTAACAGAATTTTCTTCTTCATCTAGACTAATTTCAATAGTTGCTTTTAACTTACCATTAAATTGAATTGGCAAAGTGATAGTATTTGCAATTGTTTTTTCTTCATCGTATGTAGGCCATTTTTCATAAGAAATGGTATTATTGTGACCTAAAATATTCCATAGTTCTTCTGTAATATGAGGTGCAACAGGATTCAATAATTTTAAAAATCCTTCAGCATATTCTATTGGCAAAACTTTTTCTTTATTGACAGTATTTATAAAAATCATCATTTGAGAAATAGCTGTATTAAAATTCATAGTTTCATAGTCATTTGTAACTTTTTTTACAGTATAATGATATATTCTTTCTAAGTTTTTGTTAGAACTATCACTTATTTTATTGGATTCTGTATATAATCTCCAAATTTTATCTAAAAACTTTTTAGATCCATCAATTCCATTAGGATCCCATGGTTTAGCACTTTCTATTGGACCCATAAACATTTCATAAACTCTTAAACTATCTGCACCATATTGTTTAACCATATCATCAGGATTAATAACATTTCCTTTTGATTTACTCATTTTTTCACCATTTGTTCCAAGAATCATACCTTGATGGCGTAGTTTGGTAAATGGTTCTTTTACTGGCACATAACCTTTATTATATAAAAAGTTGTTCCAAAATCTTGAATACAATAGGTGACCTACAGCATGTTCAGGACCTCCAACATATAAGTCAACTGGCATCCAATATTCAAGTAATTTCTTATCTGCCAATTCATTTTGATTTTTAGGATCAATATATCTTAAAAAATACCAACTAGAGCCAGCACTACCTGGCATTGTACTTGTTTCTCTTGTGGCTTTTTTTCCATCAAAAGTTGTATTAACCCAATCTGTAGCTTTGTCTAAAGGTGAGACACCAGATTTAGATGGAGCATAATCTTCAAGCTTAGGTAAAATTAATGGTAATTCGTTATCTGCAAGAGCTTTCATTTCATCATCCAAATATACAATTGGTATAGGTTCTCCCCAATAACGTTGTCTTGCAAAAATCCATTCACGTAATTTATAGTTGATTTTTTTAGTACCTACATTATTTTTCTCTAGCCATAAAATCATTTTTCTAATTCCATCTTCTTTATTTAAACCATTTAAGAAATCAGAGTTGATATGTATTCCATCTCCTGTAAAAGCTTCTTTTGATATATCGCCTCCTTCTAATACAGGTATAATTTCTATTCCAAATTTAGAGGCAAATTCATAATCTCTTTGATCATGAGCAGGAACAGCCATAATACATCCAGTTCCATAAGTAGATAATACATAATCTGAAATCCAAATTGGAATTTGCTTTCCATTCACAGGATTGATAGCATAACTTCCAGTAAATACACCTGTTTTTTCTTTATTTAACTCTGTTCTTTCTAAATCAGATTTTGAAGCAGCTAATTTTTTATATTCTTCTACATCTTGTTTTTGAAAAGAAGTGGTAATGTTATTGACTATATCAAGCTCTGGAGCTAAAACACAATAAGTTGCACCAAATAAAGTATCAGGTCTTGTTGTAAATACGGTAAATTCCAAACCAGAAGAATTAGCAACTTTAAATCGAACTTCAGCACCTTCACTACGACCAATCCAATTTCTTTGAATTTCTTTAGTAGATTCAGGCCAATCAAGATTATCTAATCCATCAAGCAAAATATCAGCATATTTGGGAATATCTAATACCCATTGTTTCATATTTTTTCTAACAACAGGAAAGCCTCCTCTTTCACTTTTTCCATCTATAACTTCATCATTTGATAAAACGCATCCGAAGTTCTTCACACCAGTTAACAGGCATTTCTACTAATTTAGCTAAACCATCATTATATAATTGTTTAAAAATCCATTGGGTCCATTTATAATAATTAGGATCACAAGTTGAAATTTCTTTATCCCAGTCGAAAGACAAGCCAAGCATTTTTAACTGTTTTTTAAAAGTTTCTATATTTTTTTTAGTAAATCCATCAGGATGATTTCCAGTTTTAATAGCATATTGCTCCGCAGGAAGACCGAATGCATCCCATCCCATTGGATGTAATACATTATATCCCTGCATTCTTTTCATTCTAGATATAATGTCAGTTGCTGTATAACCTTCTGGATGTCCAACATGAAGACCTTGACCTGAAGGATAAGGAAACATATCTAATGCATAAAATTTAGGCTTTGAAAAATCCCAAACATTTGTATAAAAGGTTTTATTTTCCTCCCAATAGTTTTGCCATTTTTTTTCTATTTCATTAAATTTATAATCCATAATTAGGCTCCTCTCATTTGATAAATTATTGTGACTATTATACAACAAAAACAACTATAAAACAAGAATTAATTAACATTTTTATTTAGGTTTTATGTCATTTTAAAATCTTTTAAAATTAAATTATCATTTAATATCTGTATTTAAATCTTATAAAGCACTATATACATCAATTCAAAACTTGCATTTCTAATATTTTTAAACAAGATAATATTTTTATTAGTAAATATGTTTTGATTGTCTATACTATTGACAAAAAATAAAAAAAAGCTACAATAATATTAAACATTATAATAGTTAAAATAAATAAAAAATATGAAATATATAAAATTGTAAAACACCTAAAGTGTACTAAAGAACAAATAAAGTTTCGTATTTAACGAGATAAAAGAGGTATGAAAAATGATTGATATAATAAAAGCTAAACAAGCATTTAAAAATTACGTTAAAAAATATAATTCAAATGACAAAAAAATTGCCTTAAAAATAGCACATATAGAAAGAGTTGCTCAAATGGCAAAAAATATAGCTAAAAGTTTAAAATTAGAAAAGGAAGATGTAGACTTAGCAGAGCTAATAGGATTACTCCATGATATAGGAAGGTTTGAACAAATAAAACAGTATCATACTTTTGCTGATAAAGATAGTATTAATCATGGTGAATTAGGAGTAAAAATCTTGTTTGAAGAAGGAAAAATAAGAAATTTTATTGCTACTACAAAATATGATAACATTATAAAAAAATCAATTTTAAATCATAATCGAAAGAAAATTGAGAAAAGTTTAACAAAAAGAGAACTACTTCATGCTAAGATAATAAGAGATGCTGACAAAACAGATATATTATATATATTGACCTTTGAAGAAATGAAGACTGTTTATAATAAAGAAGATATATCAGATGAAAAAATAACAGATGAGATATATAAAGAATTTATGCAAAATAAATTAATTGATTACCAGAAAGTACAAACTTGTGCAGATGAAAATGTTGTACACTTTGCTTATGTGTTTGATTTCTATTTTAAATATGGATTAAAATATATTTATGAAAAAAAATATTTAGAAAAAATATATAAAAGAGTTACTTTTTCAGACAAAGAAACTATGGAAAAATACAATTTTATGTATGAAACAGTAAAAAAATATGTACAAGATAAAATAGAAAAAAAAGATGACCAATATTGAAATTCACAAATCAAAATGGTATATATTTATTCAATTATAAAATATCAAAAAATAAATAAAAAGACAAGTAAGTTGGAAAATTATTTGATTAGAGAAAAAAGAAAAAAAGGATGATAAAATTGGGCAAAAATTTATTAATAACAGAAAAACCATCAGTAGCAATGGAGTTCGCAAAAGCACTAAAAATAACAACAAATCGAAAAAATGGATATCTAGAATCTGAAAAATGGATTATTACATGGTGTGTAGGACATTTAGTTACTATGAGTTATCCAGAAAAATATGATGAAAAATTGAAATTTTGGAGATTAGATACTCTACCATTTATTCCACAACAATGGAAATATGAAATTATCCCTCAAGTAGAAAATCAATTTAATATAGTAAAAAGTTTAATACAAAGAGAAGATATTGAGAAAATATATAATGCAGGAGATTCAGGAAGAGAAGGGGAATACATACAAAGATTAGTATTTATGATGGCAAAGCCAAATCCTAAGGCAGAAATGAAAAGGGTATGGATTGACTCACAAACAGAAGAGGAAATTTTAAGAGGAATAAATGAAGCAAAAGATTTATCAGAGTATGATAGCTTATCAGACAGTGCATATTTAAGAGCAAAAGAGGACTATTTAATTGGAATTAATTTTTCAAGATTGTTATCAATTATTTATGGAAAAAATTTAGCAAATAAAATTAAGGAAGAAAAGGTATCAATATCAGTAGGAAGGGTAATGACCTGTGTATTAGGAATGATTGTTTCGAAAGAAAGAGAAATTAGAGATTTTATAAAAACAAAATATTATAAGATTACACGGAAAATTTGGTGATAACACATCATACTTTCAAGCAGAGTGGAAAGTAAACGAAAAATCAAAAGTGTATGAATCAACAAAGTTATATAATGAGACAGGATTTAAAAAACAAGAAGATGCAAATCAATTTATTAATAGTATAAAAGATAAAAAAGCAATTATAACTCAGCTAAAAAAATCAAAACAAAAAGAAAATGCACCATTATTATTTAACCTAGCAGAAATACAAAATCAGTGCACAAAAAGATTTAAAATAAAGCCAGACCAAACATTAGAAATTATACAAAATTTATATGAAAAAAAATTAGTAACATATCCTAGAACTGATAGTAGAGTTCTTTCTACAGCTGTAGCAAAAGAGATAACAAAAAATTTAAATGGCATAGCTAGAGGATATAAAGATGAGGAAGTACAAGGATATATAAAAAAAATGGTAGAAGAAAAATATTCTACCAACATTCAAAAAACTAAATATGTAAATGATAGCAAAGTAACAGATCATTATGCTATTATTCCAACAGGACAAGGATATGAAAATTACGATAATCTACCAGATTTACAAAAAGAAATATACAAAGTAATAGTTACAAGATTTTTAGCTATTTTTTATCCACCAGCACAATATAATAAAATACAACTAACAATACAAGTAAAAGATGAAGAAACTAAAACTTCAGAAGAATTTAACTGTAACGAAAAAGTATGTATAGAACAAGGTTTTTTAGAGGTATTAAAATCAAATAATAAAAATACAAAGGAAGGAAAAAATACAGATAATACAAATGAAAATGAAGAAAAACAAACAAATATAGAAATACTAAATAATTTAAAAAAAGGTCAAGAGGTTCAAATAAAAAATATAGAATTAAAAACTGCAGAAACATCTCCACCTACAAGATATAATTCAGGGTCTATTATACTTGCAATGGAAAATGCAGGTAAACTAATTGAAGAAGAGGAACTAAGAGAACAAATTAAAGGTGCAGGAATTGGAACGAGTGCAACAAGAGCAGAAATTATGAAAAAGCTTGAAAAGATAAAATATATAGAGATCAATACAAAAACTCAAATTATTACACCAACAAAAAAAGGAGAGTTAATTTATGATATAGTATATCAAGCAATGCCAGACATATTAAATCCAAAATTAACAGCAAGTTGGGAAAAAGGATTGGAAATGGTTGCAAAAAAAGAAATAAAGCCAAATGAATTTATGAAAAAACTTGAAAATTACATTAACTCAAAATTTAATAAATTAGTTATAAAAATGTAGGAAAATGATGTCAAATAATTGACAAAATGTTTATAATTTGATATATATATTTTATATACAAAAGAAGGAGGAATAATATGTACGAAAAAAAATATAAATCAATTATTGTTATATGGGGATCAATGCTACTAATATTACAAGCATTAGCACTAATAGATGTGATTGGACTTAGACCACAATTATATAGTCAACTATCAAAATTAGAAATATCTTTTGTTGCAGTAGGAATGATAGGAGTTATTACATCATATATGATTTTATCACTACATAAGAAAAAATCAGGACCTTATATAGGAATGCTAGTAGGAATGCTTTATATAATGTCTCTAAACATTGTAAATATAATAGCAGGAATTTTCTTTATTATATACTGTGCATGGATGTTAAAAGAATTAGCAGGTACTATAAAAACAGAAGAAAACAATAAAAAAAGTGAAAAAAATAAAAAAGAATAATAATAAAAAAGACTATAACCTTTAAAAATAATATTGGTATAGTCTTTTGAAATAATTTATCTTTTATGATTTTAATATTAACAAAAGTATTCTTTTTTAAAATAAAGATATTTTAAACACTTTATTTTTTAAATAAAATGTATTATAATAAAATAAATTTTATTACTTATTTTAGGAGAAATGCATGAATACAATTTTAGGCGAACTTGGAAAAAATCAAAAATTTATTGAGTTATTACAAACTATACAAACAAAAAAAGGCCCGGTTGAAATATCGGGCTTAAATGATGTGGGAATGTCACAAATAATAACAGCAATAAATGAATTCGGAAAACAACCAATTTGTATAATTACTTACAATGAAATACAAGCAAAAAAAATATATGAAGATATAAAATATTTTACAGAAAATGTAGTATTATTTCCAAAAAAAGAAATTGTAACTTATGATTATATTGCAGAAAGCAAAGACTTGCCATACCAAAGAATAGAGGCACTAAACCAAATTCAATCAAAAAGAAATTTAATTATTATAACAACAATAGAAGCGGTTATGCAAAAATTACCTGAAAAAAAACTACTATATAAAAACCAAATAAAATTAAAAATAGGAGATATTTATAATCTTGATGAAATAAAGAGAAAGTTGATTTGCTTAGGGTATACTAGAAGTGAACTAATTGAAGGAAGAGGGCAATTTAGTATAAGAGGTGGAATCGTAGATATTGCAATTAATGATAAAACAGGCATAAGAATTGAATTTTGGGGAGATGAAATAGATTCAATTAGAGATTTTAGTATTACAAGTCAAAGGTCAATACACACAAAAGATTCAATTACAATATCACCTGCGCATGAGTATATATTAGAAACTTCAATTGACAAAATATGTGAAAAAATTAATAAAATAGATTATGATAACTTAATAAAAGAAAAATTAGAAGAAGATATAGAACAAATAAAAGCAGGTAATTACATTAGCAAAATAGATAAATATTTTAATACTTTTTATGAAAATCAAAATATACTTTTAGAATATTTAAATAATAGTTACTGCATATTTTTAGATGAAATAGGAAAGATTAAACAAAGAGCAAAAAATATAAAGAATGATAAAGACAACTTAGAAAAATTGCTTATAGAAAAACAAAGGATAATTCCAGATGCAATAAAAAATATTTTAAATTATGATCAAATAGAGAAAATTATAAAAGAACGACCTTTAATATATATAGAAAAACAAAATTCAATATCAAAAGTTCAAGCACAAAAATATAATTTCAATTATAGACAGATTAATTACTATAAAAGTGAAATAGAAGAATTATTTGAAGAATTGCACAAAGGACTTAACCAAAATAAAAAAATATATATATTAGTGAGTAATAAAGAAAAAGCTAAAAAAATAAAAGAAATACTAGATGAAAAAGAAATATTTTGTAAAATAGAAGAAAAACTGGATAAAACTATTATTATAAATTCGCAACAAAATGTTATTACTATTTCAATTGGAAATCTATCATCAGGTTTTGAAAATTATGATATAAATCAAACAGTTATTATAGCAGATGAATTAATAAGTGGAGAAAAAAGAAGAAAAACAATAACAAATACAGCCTTTAGAGAAGGCGAAAAGGTTGTATTTGCAGATCTAAAAGTAGGAGACTATGTAGTACACAATAAATACGGAATAGGAATTTATATTGGAGTAAATACTATAAAAGCAGATGGAACAATAAAAGA
This sequence comes from uncultured Clostridia bacterium, assembly GCA_947627265.1. Taxonomy (GTDB): domain Bacteria; phylum Bacillota; class Clostridia; order TANB77; family CAG-508; genus CAG-269. The sequence goes on from CANQVM010000003.1 coordinate 35,938, forward strand.
TTATATTAAAATAAAATACGAAAATGATGATATTTTATATATTCCGACCAGTGCATTAGATTCAATAAGAAAATACATTGGAGCAGATGCTATTCATCCTAAAATAAATAGATTAGGAAGCAAAGATTGGGAAAACTCAAAAGCAAAAGTAAAAAAGAACTTGAGAGAAGTTGCAAAAGATTTAATAGAATTATATGCTAAAAGAGAAAAGACAAAAGGATATAATTTTAGTAAAGATACTCCATGGCAAAAAGAATTTGAAGAAAAGTTTCCATACCAAGAAACAGAGGACCAATTAAGATGTATAGAAGAAGTAAAAAAAGATATGGAAAGCTATAAACCAATGGACAGATTACTTTGCGGAGATGTTGGATATGGAAAAACAGAAGTTGCAATTAGAGCTGCATTTAAAGCAAGTATGGATGGAAAACAAGTAGCATATCTAGCTCCTACCACTGTTTTAGCTCAACAGCAATATCAAGAATTTAAAGAAAGAATGAAGGACTATCCAATAAAAGTAGAAATTCTAAATAGATTTAAAAGTAAAAAATATCAAAGCGAAGTAATTAACAAATTAAAATTAGGAGAGGTAGACATTGTAATTGGAACACATAGAATACTTAGCAAAGAAGTAGAATTTAAAGATTTAGGTTTACTAATCATAGATGAGGAACATCGTTTTGGAGTTAAAGCAAAAGAAAAAATAAAGCAATTAAAAAATAATATAGATGTTTTAACTATGACAGCAACACCAATTCCAAGAACAATGCATATGTCAATTGTGGGAATTAGAGATATATCAGTAATATATGAGCCGCCACAAAATAGAAAGCCAGTTCAAACTTATGTACTAGAATATGATGAAGAAGTAATAAAAGAAGCAATAACAAAAGAATTAGAAAGAGAAGGGCAAGTATTTTACGTATTTAATAATGTAGAAGGTATAGAAAAAAAATCAATTCAAATTGCTGATTTAGTTCCAGAAGCCAATGTAGCTTTTGCACATGGACAAATGACAGGAAAAAGAATTGAAGAAATAATGCAAGAATTTGTAGATGGCAAAACAAATGTATTAGTTTGTACTACTATTTTAGAATCAGGAATTGATATACCAAATGCAAATACAATAATTGTTGAAAATGCAGATAGGATGGGGCTTGCACAATTATACCAAATTCGTGGTAGAGTAGGAAGATCAAGTAAACAAGCATATAGCTACATTACATATAGAAAAGATAAATTATTATCTGAAGTAGCAGATAAAAGATTAAAAGCAATAAAAGAGTTTACTGAATTTGGATCTGGATTTAAAATAGCAATGAGAGACTTAGAAATACGAGGAGCAGGTAGCTTACTTCGGAGAAATCCAATCAGGACATTTAGAACAAGTAGGGTATAATACATACTGCAATTTACTAGATGAAGTTATAAAAGAAATGAATGGAATAGAAATAATGCCAGAGATAGATACTCAGATTGATTTAAATGTTACAAGCTATATTCCAGATGACTATATTAGTGATTCAGATCAAAAAATCGAAATATACCAAAAAATTGCACTATGTAAAACAGAAGAAGACATTCAAAATATTATAGATGAAATAATAGATAGATTTGGAAATATGCCAAACGAATTAGAAAACTTAGTTGATATAGCAAGAATAAAATATTTAGCAAAACAAATATATTTAGAAAAAATAGCAAGTAAAAAAACATCTGTTGTATTTATATTTAATCAAAATTATCATAAAAATAAAATAGAATTAAATCCAACTCAATTAATTAAAAAATACGGAACTAAAATTAAGTTTTCAGCAGGAATAAAGCCAATTATAACTTTAGAAATTGGAAGCAATGATGAAAGAAAAATTTTAAATGAGGTAACTAAATTTATAAAAAAATTATTGGAAACTTAGTATAGTTAACTTTATATAAAAATTATTTAAACAAATAACAAAATGTTAGGAGAATAATAATGCAAATAGTATCAAGTAAAGAAAATGAGTTAATAAAGCATATAAAAAAATTAAAAGACAAAAAGGAACGTGATAATACTAACGAATATGTAATAGAAGGTATTAAGCTTTTAAAAGAAGCAATTCAAGAAAAAGCAAATATAAAGCAGATTATACTATGTGATGATTGTGAAAAAACTGATAACATTCAAAAAGAACTAATGTATGAGATTGCAAAAAGAGACTGTATTTATGTAACAAAAAAGATTTTTAACTATATATCAGAAGTACAGGAGCCACAAGGGATACTTGCAATTATAGAAAAAAATAATATAAATTCTAATATAGATTATACTAAAGATATTATAGTTGCTTTAGATAATGTTCAAGATCCAGGTAATTTGGGGACAATATTAAGGACAATAGATAGTATAGGAATCACACAAATATTAGTATCAAAGGGAACGGCTGATTGCTATAATCCAAAAGTAGTACGTTCTACAATGGGAGCTATATTTAGAGTAAAAATTATAGAATGTGAAGACCTAGAAAAAACACTAAAAGAAATAAAAAAACATAAATTTAAAATTGTAGTAACATCTTTACAAGCAGAAAAAAATATTTATAATATAAAATATAATAAAAAAGTAATTGTTATTGGAAATGAAGCAAATGGAGTTGAAAAAAACATACAAGAAATATCAGATGAAAAGGTAATTATACCAATGCTTGGAAAAGCAGAAAGCTTAAATGCATCTGTTGCTACCGGAATTATTTTATATGAATATGTAAGACAAAAACTAGAGAATATATAGAAAATATAATAAAATATCATACATTAAAAATATAAAAGAAAGAATATATTTGTATAAAAAAATATAAATATATCTTATAAAATATTATATAGGAGAAATAAGAATGAAATTAAATGTTGTAATGGTTGAACCAGAAATACCACAAAATACTGGAAATATTGCAAGAACCTGTGCAGCAACTGGTGCAAAAATGCACTTAGTACATCCTTTAGGATTTGATATATCTGAAAAATCAGTAAAAAGAGCAGGACTAGATTACTGGAATAAAGTACAAATAGAAGAACATGAATCATTTGAAAAATTTTTAGAAAAATACAGGCCAGAAGAAAATAATATGTTTTTTGCTACAACAAAGGGAAAGCATGTATATTCTGAACCTGAGTATGGTAATAAGGAAGAGGTTTTTCTACTATTCGGAAAAGAGACAAAGGGATTACCAGAGGATATTTTGAAAAAATACATAGATAGAACCATTCGAATACCTATGAGAGAAAAATTACGATCTTTAAATTTATCTAATTCAGTAGCAATTGTAGTTTATGAAGTATTAAGGCAAAGTGAGTTTAAAGGTTTAGAAGAAATTAGTAGCTATTTTGATTAAATAAATAGACCATGGTGAAAGTTTTATAATATTTTAAAAATTAAAATATTTAGATTAATATTATATATTTGTCGAATTTTGCGATGAAAAGTTTTTAAAAAATGGAGAAGAATATTGAATTTTCTCCATTTTTATGGTTTAATATAAAAAATGTATAATTTTATATCAAACTTAAGATTAATTTATAAAAATTTAAATCTTTCTGATTTTAAAATCTGATTAGGAATATTTTATTTATAAAGTTTTAATTCAAATTTGTATTCGAAAAGTAAATCCAAGTACTAAAAATGAAAATAAGGAGGTGATTGTACATAACGCGCTTATTAGTAAAAAAATTTTTTAGAGTTTTAACATATTAGTTAATTAAAAATATTATATGAAAATTAATTTTAAAGTTAACTATAAGATAATAAATATGATAAGTTTAACATAAAAAATTAGCTTAAGTATGATAATAGAAATATTATTTTACTTTAAGATAAATATTGACACCTAAATAAAGTGCTGATATAATAAGGAGGAAAAAGTGAAGATATTTACTTATAAAGATTATTTAAAATGCATACATACATTAAGGCTAAATGCAGTTTTTAAGTTAGCAGAAGAAAAAACTAAATATAATTTAGAATCAAAAACAAATATTAATAATTATTTATCCAAAATTATTTTAGAAGATAAAAAGGAAATTGCAGAACTAATAAACACATTTTTAGAGCCAAATAGAAAAATTGAAAGTAAAAATTTAATTAATTATAGTAGAAGTTATATCGATAAAAAAATTCATACAAATGAAAAAACATTAGTATACAAATTAAAAAATAAAGAGGTATTTTTTATTATAGAGTATCAATCTATATTAGATAATACAATGCAATACAGAATTTTAAATTATTGTATTAATATTATGCAACAAAGAACAAAAAATAATGGTTTAAATAAAGAGATTAAGCATCCGATTATAGTACCAATTATCATTTATATAGGTAATGAAAAGTGGAAAAAATCAAAGTATATTAAATGTAAACAAATTGGAGACTATATATTTGAAAACTATAAAATAAACTTAGATTATAATTTAATAGATGTAAATAAATTATCTACAAAATTTTTGCTACAAAAAAGAAATTTATTTGGATATAGCATATTATTAGAAAAATCAAAAAATATACAAGAATTAGAAAAAAACATAGAACTAATAATTAAAAATGTACAAAGTAAAGATGAATTAGAAAAAATACAAGATCTAATTAATTATGTACAAAATAATATATTAAACAAGGATAATAATTTGCTAAAAAATTAAAATAAAGAAAGGAGAAGGATACATGGAAATTGTAGAAGCAAATATCGATTATAAGTTAATAGGGGAAAGAATAAAGGAAGCGAGAAGAAAAGCAGGAATATCACAAGAAAAGCTAGGAGAAATTATGGATGTAGCAACAGCATATATTAGTAGAGTAGAAAGAGGAAGCTCACAAGTGAACTTAAAAAGGTTATCACAAATTTCAATAGCTTTATCAACGCCAATTGAACAATTAATTAATGGAACAGCAGTAGAAAGTAAAAATTATCTAAATAAAGAGTTTCAAGATTTATTAAATAAATGTTCAAAAGATAAACAAAAATTAATATACAATATTGCAAAAATTGTATCAGGTATAAATTTTGCGTAAAAATGAAAAGATATTGCTTTACAAAAACAAAGAAATAGTATAAACTACATTTAATAAACAAGCAATAAAGGTGATAATAAATGTATTTAAAAAGATTAGAATTACAAGGATTTAAATCCTTTGCAGATAAAACTGTATTAGAATTTATGCCAGGAATTACAAGCGTAATTGGACCAAATGGATCAGGAAAAAGTAATATATCAGACAGTATAAGATGGGTACTTCGGAGAGCAAAGTATTAAATCACTAAGAGGTGCAAAATCACAAGATTTAGTATTTGCTGGTACACAAAACAGAAAATCTTTAGGATTTGCAGAGGCATCTTTAGTTTTTGATAATTCAGATGGAATATTACCAATTGAATATACAGAGGTAACTGTAACTAGAAAAATATATCGAAGTGGAGAAACAGGATATTATATAAATAAAGTGCCATGCAGATTAAAAGATGTTTTAGAACTGTTTATGGATACAGGAATTGGAAGAGATGGATATTCTATTATAGGACAAGGTAAAATAGATGAGATTTTAAGTAATAAATCTGAAGATAGAAGAAATATCTTTGAAGAAGCAGCAGGAATTGTAAAATACAGGGTGAGAAAACAAGAATCAGAGAAAAAATTGGAACGAACAAAACTAAATTTGCTTAGAATTAATGATATTTTAACTGAAATAGAAGCAAACATAGAACCATTAAAAATACAATCAGAAAAAGCAAAGAAATATTTAGAGTTAAAAGAAGAATTAAAAAGTATTGAAATTGGTTTATTCATATATAATATTGAAAAATATAAATCTTCTTTGGAAGAAATTGTAAAAGATGAAGAAATATATTTAGCTCAATGTAATGAAGAAGAAGGAAGATTAGAGAGAATAAAACAATTAAAAGAAGAACTAAAATCTCAGATAGATGAAATAACAATAAAAATAGAGGAAATGTCTAATTTAGGTTTTGAAAGTCAAAAAGAAATAGAAATGCTAAACTCAGATATAAATGTAGCAAATACAAGAATATCTAACAATAAAGAAAATAGTATGCAATATGGAAAAGAAATAGAAGAAGCAAGCAAAAGACTAGAAGAACTAAAAGGAGAAATAGAGCAAAAGCAAGAAAAAAAAGAAAAATTAAAAGAAAATAAAGAAAAATTTGAAAAAGAATTAAAAGAAAAAGAAGAAAAACTAGAAAAAATCACAAAAAAGCTATCATCAAAAGAAATAGAAATTCAAGAGTATAAGAAAAAAATAGAGGAAAATACAGACAAGCAATATGAATTGCAATCAAACATAAATACACAAAATGTAAATTATGAAAATTATGAAAAAAGACAAAAACAATTAAAAAATGAAATGACAATACATATATCAGAGCTAGATAGTACAAGACTTCAAAAAGGTGAAATTGCAAAAGGGTTCTATGAAATTGAAAATAAAAGAAACAAAATTGCAGAATCATTAGATGAAATAAATCAAAAAAGAGAAGAGGCTGATAAAAAATTAAAAGTCTATGAAAAAGAAATTAATAATAATCGAAGCGAAATGCAAATAAAAGAATCTAAACTTAAATTTCTAATTGAAACAGAAAAAGAAAAAGAAGGTTATATAAAAAGTGTTAAATCATTGTTAAAAGATTGCGAAAATATTAAAGAATTAGGAAAAGGTATGCATGGTGTACTTGCAAACATAATTGAAGTACCAGAACAATATCAAACAGCAATTGAAATGTGTTTAGGAGCAAGCTTACAAAATATAGTAACAGAGACAGAAGAAGATGCTAAAAAATTAGTAGAACATTTAAGAAAGAACAACTTAGGAAGAGCATCTTTTCTACCAATTACTTCTGTAAAAGGAAAAAAACTTGAAAAGATAAAAGGAAATGAAAAAGGAGTTATTGGAATTGCTGCTGATTTAATTAAATATGAAAAAAAATATGAATCTATAATAATGAATTTATTGGGCAGAACAGTTATTGTAGACAAAATGGAAACAGCAATTAATGTAGCAAAGAAAAATGGATATTCATTTAGAATAATAACTATTGATGGAGATATAATTAATTCATCTGGTTCTATTACTGGTGGATCAGTAAGTAAAAAAACGGTAAACATTTTAGGAAGAAGTAAAGAAATTGAAAAATTAGAAAAAGAAGTTGCTAGACTAAAAAATAAAATACAAGAAATAGAAAAAGAAAAAATAGATTATGAAAAATCATTAGAAGATACTTTCGAGGGTGCAAATAGTCTAGAAAAAGAATTGCAAGAAATTGATATTACATATGCAATAGAAAAACAAAAAGTAATATCAATTGAAGAAAACATTACAAAACTAGAACAAAGATTAAAAAAACTAAAAGAAGAACAAACCAATTTAGAAAAAGAAAAAGAAGAAACGATAATAAATAAACAAGAAATACAAGAAGATATTAATAATTTAATTGAAGATACAAAAAAATTAAAACAAAAAATTAGTGAATTTGATTATTTAAATAAAGATAATCAAAAACAAGTAGATGAACTAAAACTTGATATAACTAATTTAAAAATATCAGTTACTTCCTTTGATGAAAGTGAAACATCAATAGAAGAAATACAATCAAGAATTCAGCTAGAGATTGACAATACAAATAAAACCATACAAAACAAAGAAAAACAAATAGAGCAAATGAAACAAGACAACTTTAATTTAGAAACATCTATTAAAGAAATACAAGATAAAATACAAAACATAAAAGAAGGAGTAAAAAATAGCGGTATAAAAGTCGAAGAATTAAAAGAACAAAGAATTGAAAAAAATACAAGATTAGAAAAGCAAGAAGAAGAAATAACTGAAAAATTTAGAGTTATTGAGGATTTGAAATCACAATTAGTAAAAATTGATATGAAAAAAACAAAAACAGAAGATGATATGAATATAATTATAGGTAAAATGTGGGAGGAATATGAGTTAACACCTAATAATGTTAACGATTATAAAAAACCAGATAATATTGCATTAACACAAAAGAAAGTTAATAGCCTAAGAAAAGACTTAAGGGATTTAGGTAGTATTAATATAGATTCAGTTGAAGAATATAAGTCTATGAAAGAAAGATATGATTTTATGTGTGAGCAAAGGGTAGACTTAGAGAATACAATGACAAAATTAAGAAAAATTATCAGCGATATGACAACAACTATGAAGGAACAATTTAAAAAGCAATTTGAAATAATTAATAAAAATTTTGTTGAGGTATTTAGAGAGCTATTTGGAGGAGGAAATGCTTCTTTAAAACTTGAAGATGAGGATAACATATTAGAGTGTGGAATTGATATAAATGTACAACCACCAGGAAAAAAATTGCAAAATATGATGTTATTATCTGGAGGCGAAAAGGCATTTACAGCAATTGCATTATTATTTGCTATACTAAAAATAAATCCAGCGCCATTTTGCGTATTAGATGAAATAGAGGCAGCATTAGATGATGTTAATGTATATAGATTTGCAGAATACTTAAAAAAATTTTCAAAGGATACTCAATTTTTGGTAATTACACATAGAAAAGGTACTATGGAGTCTGCAGATACAGTATATGGAGTAACTATGGAAGAAAATGGAATATCTAAGCTATTATCGATAAAACTTAAATAAATTATAAAAATAGAATTTTTAATAATAAATAAAATATTGAAAAATCAAATGTAAAGGAGAGTTTATATTGAACTGTTACCTTAAAAGTAAACAGTTCATATGACCTCTCCTTTATTAATATAAAAAAATTAAATTTGATCATTCTTAATTTTGATATAGATTCTTAGAAAAAATATTATTTTAATAGTTTTATACATAAAAATAGTACAAGCAACATAAATTAAAAAGAGAAATATAATTTAAAAAATAATACAAAGGAGAGATAAATATGTGGGAAACTTTGAGAAAAGAAGAAGTAATAAAATTATTAAGTACAGATAGAAAAAGAGGATTAACACAAGAAGAAATAAATATAAGAAAAAATAAATACGGAAAAAATAAATTGGATGATAAGCCAAAAGAAACACTATTTAAAAAATTTATAAAGCAATTTAAAGACTTTATGATTGCAATTTTGATCATTGCATCTATAATATCTGCAGTAATTTCATATATACAAGGAGAAAATGATTACATAGATTCAATTATAATTATTTTAATTGTAATTTTAAATGCTATTATGGGAGTAATTCAAGAAGCTAAAGCTGAAAAATCTATACAGGCTTTAAAAGATATGACACCAACCAAAGCAAAAGTAATAAGAGAAAATGTAAGAATTCAAATAAATGCAGATGAGTTAGTTCCAGGAGACATTATTTTATTAGAATCAGGAAGTTATGTACCAGCAGATTGCAGACTAATAGAAAGTTATAATTTAAAAGTAGAAGAATCAAGTTTAACAGGTGAAACAGAGCCAGTTTTAAAAAATGCAGATATAATTTGTAAAAAAGATATTCCTATTGGAGATAAATTAAATATGGCATTTATGGCAAGCATTGTAGTTAATGGACATGCTAAGGCAATAGTAACAGAAACAGGAATGAATACAAAAGTTGGAAAAATTGCAAATATGATAATTCAAGAAGAATCTCCAGAGACTCCTATTCAAAAAAAGTTAGCACAAGTAGGAAAGACATTAGGAATAGTATGTTTAGCAATCTGTTTAATTGTTTTTGTAATTGGAATTATTAAAAATATTGAGCCAATGGAAATGTTTATGACATCAGTAGGATTAGCGGTAGCAGCTATTCCAGAAGGATTACCTGCTATTGTAACAATAGTTTTATCTATTGGAGTAACTAAAATGGCAAAAAACAATAGTATTATAAGAAAATTGCCTGCAGTAGAAACTTTAGGTAGTAGTAGAGTAATTTGTTCAGATAAAACAGGAACATTAACACAAAATAAAATGACAGTAGTAGAAACAAAATCAAAGGATCCAAATTTTACTGCAGAATTAAGTACAATGTGTACTGATTGTGATATTACATATCAAGATGGAAAGGTAAAAATAAGTGGAGACCCAACAGAGGTAGCAATTGTTCAAAATGGTTTAAATAATCAAAAAAATAAAATAGATTTATATGCACAAATGCCAAGAATAAATGAAATACCATTTGATTCTACAAGAAAAATGATGACAACAATCCATAAAATAGAAAACAAATATAGAATTATCACAAAAGGAGCTCCTGATGTTTTATTAGAGAAATGTAAAATTTCATCTATAGAAAAACAAAATATACAAAGACAAAATTTACAAATGGCAGAAAAGGCACTAAGAGTAATAGCTGTAGCATATAAAGATATAGAAAAATTACCAACTAAAATTAATACGCAAAATATAGAAAATAACTTAGATTTTGTACGGACTAATTGGCATGATAGATCCACCGAGGGAAGGAGTAAAGGAAGCAATAAGAAACTGTAAAAGGGCAGGAATAAAAACAGTTATGATTACAGGTGATCATATTGAAACAGCAAAGGCAATAGCGAAAGAATTAAATATACTAGGTAAAAATGATGAGGCTATAACAGGACAAGAATTAAATAAAATGTCACAAAAATTATTAGAAGATAAAATACAAAACTATTCTGTATTTGCAAGAGTAACACCAGAACATAAAGTAAGAATTGTAAAAGCATGGCAAAATACAGGAGCAGTAGTAGCTATGACAGGAGATGGAGTAAATGATAGTCCAGCATTAAAAAATGCAGACATAGGAATAGCAATGGGAAAAAACGGTACAGATGTAGCAAAAAATGCATCAGATATGATATTAACAGATGATAATTTTGTAACAATTGTAGAAGCAGTAAAGCAAGGAAGAAATATATACGACAATATAAAAAAAGCAATTCATTTTTTAATTGCTACAAATATAGGAGAGATAGTAACAATTTTTATGGGGTTAATATTAGGATTTAAATCTCCATTACTAGCAATACAACTATTATGGGTAAATCTAGTAACAGATTCATTACCAGCTATAGCCATAGGATTAGAACCACCAGAAAATAACATTATGAATAGAAAGCCAATTAACAGTAAAAAAAGTATTTTTGCAGATGGACTATGGAACAAAATTATAATAGAAGGAATTATGATTGGAATGTTAACATTAGTAGCCTTTAGTATTGGAAATAAATACTATGGTCTTGAAACGGGAAGAACAATGGCATTTATTTCAATAGGAATATTAGAACTTGTCCACAGCTTTAATATAAAAAGTGAACAATCTATATTTAAAACTAAAATTCTAGAAAATAAATTTCTAATTTTTAGTTTTATATTAGGAGCATTTATACAAACTATAGTAGTATTAGTACCAACATTAGCAAATATATTCCAATTAGTTCCATTAAATACAACACAATGGATTATAACATTAGTAATATCAGTTCTTCCTATACCTATTATTGAAATACAAAAAAAGGTAAATGAAATAAAATTTGGCAAAATTATTTATACACAAAAGCAAAGAGTATAATAATTAAACTATAGCTCCCATTATTTTTATAACTATGAAACAAATATATTAAAAATTTTAAAAAATAAGACTTTATTTTTTTGTATAAATAATATATAATATAAAAAAGTGAAAATAATATGGGGAAATTTATGAAAAATAAAGAGAGCAAAATATCAGGAATAATAAATTTTATTATTAAAATATTTTGGATTTTTATAATTGGCAGTGTATTTGGCTTTTTTGCAGAAATGATATATAGTACAGTTTATACAAGAACGATTGTAATTAGAAAGGGACTAATATATGGGCCATTTGTACAAGTATATGGAATGGGTGCTATTGCATATTACTTATTAATATCAAAAGTTAAAGATCCAAAAGAAGCATTTTTCTCGGGATTAATAATGGGTGGAATTTTAGAATATGTATGCTCATTTTTTCAAGAGGTACTATTTGGAACAGTGTCATGGGATTATAGTGATTTGTTTATGAATATTAATGGAAGAACATGCATATTATACTGCTTTTATTGGGGGATTATAGCAGTAATTTTCTTAAAATTAGTATATCCTTGGCTTGAAAAAATAATGCCATTGATTTATAAAAAAAGTGTTAGAATAATTACTATATTTTTAGTAATATTTATGACTTTTGATGTAACGATATCTTGTTTAGCAGCTAATCGACAAGAAAAAAGACATAAAAATGTTCCGGCTAAAAGTACACTAGATGAATTCCTAGATAATACATATCCAGATGAATTATTAGATAAAATTTATAACAACAAAACTGAAATAAAAAGCAATAGAAGATGATGAAATAAATTAATATATAGAAGAAAAAATTTCAAAGAAATTAATAATATTCTTAATGATATTAACTGATCATAATTTTGAACTAGAGAGTTTCAATTAATAGAAATTCTTTAGTTTTTTATATAATAGGAAAGTTATACTGACATTTCCTATTATGTATAAGCAAATATAATATATATAATTTAAGACATTTTAAACTAACAATTATATAAAGAAAATTAAAAAAATTAAGACAAAAAAATAAAAATATGATATACTTAAAGTAGTTACAATTATAAAAAAAAATAGAATAAAAGTTTTAGGAGAAATTTATGGCAAAAATAGAAAATTATCCAAATGCATATAAAGAAGTCTATGTTATTTTAAACAATATGAATCCAGATGATACAAAAGCAATACCAAAATTGGTTATTAATAAAATAAAAAATAAAATGAATGAAAATTATGAATTTAAATTAGATTTAAATGTAAATTTTGAAAAACAAATACTATTAAAAGAAACTAAAATTATACTTGCATATTTATTTCTTAACTACTGGGCAACGGATGAGCAAAGAAAAAAAATAGAGAAAAAATTTATGCAGGACATAATAAATGAAGAACAAAAAAAAAGAATATATAAGTTAGATAATTTATTAGAAAATACTCAAAATAGAAAATCTATACAAAAATTAGAAAATAAAGTGGTAGTATACAATAAAGAAAATATAATAAAAAAAATTATAAATATAATAAAAAGAATATTTACTAAAAAAAATTAATATAAAATATTATGTATTAACTGATACTAAAAATGAAGGGATTAAATTAATTTAAGAAAATGGAGATTAGTGATTTACAAAAAATGATAGATGAAATTAAAGGTACAAGTTTTTTTTATTTTAATGAAATAGTTAACTTAATAAAATCAACAGGAAAAGTTGAAGAATATCTAATACCAGAAACAGCAAAAAAATTTGAATTTTCTACATATGAAATATCAAAATTAATAAAAGAAACAGGCAATATAGAAAAATATTTATTAGAAGGTCAAAAGAAAGATGATAAACATATAAGATTTAGTATAGCAAATCTTATAAAAGCAACAGGAAGGATTGAAGAATATTTAACACCAGAAAAAATTAAAAAATTTGATATTGATGATAATCAAATAAACCAATTAATAAAAGAAACAGGAAATGTAGAAAAATATTTATTAGAAGGCCAGAGTAAAGAAGATGTTGAATCTGGTAAATTAGAATTAAGCATTATAAACATAATAAAAGCAACAGGAAAAATAGAAGAATATTTAGTTCCCGAAAAAATAGGAGAGCTATGTCTTGAACAATCTGAAATAACTGACTTAATAAAAGAAACAGGAAATATAGAAAAATATTTATTAGAAGGCCAGAGTAAAGAAGATGTTGAATCTGGAAAATTAAAATTAACTATTGAAAATATAATTAAATCATATTTAACAGGTAGACAAAACTTATCAAAGGAAAAAATAATATTACCAAATAATATGACAATTGGAATAGAAATTGAAACTCAAGGAAATTCATCTAATTATTTATTATATTATTATATAAATATTGGTGAACAAAATTGGAATTGTAAAATGGATGGTAGCTTAATTGATGAAAAATATAAACGGAGTGGAAGTTACATCACCAATATTAACAGGAGATTTAGATAAATCATCTCAAACGATAAAAAAAGTATGCCAAAAGTTAAAAATATTACGGTCAAAAAGCAACGAAAAAATGTGGAGGACATATACATATAGGAGGTGATTACTTAACTACTAAGGAAAGTTGGGAGAATTTAATTGAAATATGGGGAGATTGTGAAAAAATATTATACACAATAAGCAATAAATCTGGTGAGATTCCAAGGAAAGGTATAAACGAGTTTGCCAAACCAATTTCAGGTGAGTTAGAGAAAATTTTAAATACAGGTAGTGTTGATTTACAATCAAAAGAAGATTTAACAGATTTTGTAAAAAAAGTTCAAGATGCAAATGAGGGTACTAATAAATTTTATGATATTAATGCTAAAAGATATTATGGAATTAATTTTTTGAATTTAGGAGATGAAAAAAATACTATAGAATTTCGATTACCTAATGGAACACTAGATGAAGATACATGGATTCAAAATATAAATTTATTTGGTGGACTTGTTAAAGCATGTGAAAATTTAGCAATGATACAAACAAAAGCAAAACAAGAAAGAACAGAAAAAGATCAAAGAATGTTAGAGCATTTTGAACAATTAAAAAATTCAGAAATAAGTCAAGAACAAAAATTAGAAGAATTATTATCAATTGTCATCCCAGAAGAACAAAAAGAAATTTATAGAGAACGATATAGAGTAAATAGTGTATTAATCGAACAAAATCCTACAATAAAAGAGAAAATTACAAGTCAAGTTGCCAAAATTCCAATAAATGTAAAACAGATTGGAAAGAAAGTTTTTTTAGGTGCTGATTGTGTAACAGGAGAAGAATATAATAAAGAATCAGAAATTATAAAGAATAATTTAAAAGAAAATAATTTAGACAGAATTTAGATTGAAAGGAAAATACAAATGTTAAAAAATTTAGTTGTAATAGAAAATGATTTATCAATTCAATGTGATACATTAGAAGAACTTGTAAAATTATTAATTGATGAAAAATATTATGAGATGACAGAAATAAAAAAAATTGAAATAATGGAAATGAAAGCTTTGGCAAATTGCATAAATAATAAAATGGAAATAATAAAAGAACAGGATAGTAATGAACAGGAAAATTTAGATAATAAATTTATAATAAAGGATGAGTTTACTTATATTTTATCATTACTTCAAACTAACAAAATTATATTATTGGAAAAAAAAGATGCATCTATATTAACTAAAGACTTAGAAAAAGACAACATAAAAGACAACTATATAATAGTAAATACATTTGCTAAAGAACTGTTAATTAAATATTTAAAACAAAACAACTTTTAATTATTATTTAAAGTGTATATGAGAAAGAAATTTTCTTTCTCATATACACTTTATTTAGTACAAAACTATTTTCATTTCTTTCCAAGCACAGATAGATGGATAGAGCTTTGAAACATCAGAGTCTTTTCTAATGACAATTCTTCATCACATATATATTTTGTTTTAAATTTGATATCTAAAAAAAGACTATGAGCAGGATTAGTTATTGTTAAGTGGAAAATTAGTTATCATATAAATATTTCATCCATATTAGAAATTTTGAAAAATAGACTCATACTTTATTAAATGCTGAAAACAACTAGAAAAGGAAGAAAGAGAAAAAGAGCGAAAGCTAGAAATATAATAGTAATATATTGTAATAAAAATTATTTTATGATAGTATTATACTAGGTTCGAGTAACAAATTAGAATATCAGAAATAATGAACTTATTGTAAAAATATAGAAAGAGAAACAATAAAAAATGAATATATTAATTAAAAATCAATTAAAGAAATATAAATTAGCAATATTAACATTTTTAATAATATACATAATAGAAATAATATTATCTTTATTAGAGCCAGTTATTTTTGGTGCAATATTAGATATGTTAATAAGCAATCGTGGAAATATTAGCATTGAATTGAAACAAAATATAATTCTTTTGTGTGCAGTATTGCTTTCTTCATTTATATTATATGTGTTAAGTAAAAGAATAATATATTCAACTGGAAGAAAAGTAAAGCAAGGAATATATACAGACTTAATAGAAAAATTTGAAAAATCCAAAATTAGTTTTTTTGAAAGTGTCGACAAAGGAACTTTTGTATCTTATATAGTAAACGATATAAATTCTTTATGGTCTATTATAGGACATGGAACTATAGAAATTACTAGAGTAATTGCATATACAATAATAGGATTTTTTATATCAATGAAGTATGTAAATTTTTCATTAAGTATATCTGTATTTGTTGTATTTCCTATTTTTATTTATCTTATTATAAAGCAAAATTCAAAAGTAGAAGTAGTAACGAAAGAAAGTAAGGATTTAAATGCAAAATTATCTAAAAAGATAAATGATGGATTTTGTGGGTTTACAGTAATAAAATCATATGTTAAAGAGAAAGAAACAATAGAACAGTTTAATGATATAAATAAAAAAATTAAAGATAAGAATATACAATATAATAAAATTGTAGCTAAGATAGATATTATTTCAACAATTTGTCAAGGTATTAGCTTTTCTATAGCATGTATTTATGGAATATATCTTGTTATGCAAAATGTTATAACAATAGGCTCATTTATTGCATTTAATTCAATTATTGAAAAAATAATATCAGATTATATATATGCGGGAAACTTAGTAAGAAAAGCAAATGAATTGAAAATTATTGATAAAAGAATAAAATTTTTATATAACATAGAAATGTATTCAAATGGAAAAAAACAAATGCCCCAAAATCCAAATATTAAGATAAGCAATCTAGATTATAAATATAAAAATGAAAAAGAGAATGTATTAGAAAATATTAATATAGATATACCGTATGGTAGTTTTATAGGAATATTGGGTAAAACACGGATCTGGAAAAACTACATTAGCTAATATAATTACTAAACTTTATGAAATTGAAAATGGTAAAATAACATTTAATGATATAGATATAAATGATATTGATAGAGTTTCTTTATACAAAGATGTATCATATGTGATGCAAGAGGATTATATATATGATAGTACTGTGATGTATAATGTAGAACTTGGAAAAGAATATAATGAACAGGAAATTGTTGATTCTTTAAATAAATCAGAGTTTTTGAGTACTGTTAATAAATTTCCTAAAAAATATGAGACTAATATAGGAGAAAGTGGAATTAAGATTTCAGGTGGTCAGAAACAAAGGTTACTTTTAGCTAGAAATATTATAACTAAACCTAAAATATTAATCATTGATAATGGTTTAACTGGATTGGATATAGAAACAAGAAAAAAAGTAATTGAAAAAATAACAAATAAAAATAAAAATATGACTCTAATCATAATTTCAAATATGATAGAAGATATAAAGGATGCAGATAAAATATATATGTTAGAAGAAAAAACATTAAAAGAAATAAATCTAATGGAGGTACAAAGTTAAATGATTAATATGAAAAAAATTATACTTAAGTATAAGTATAAATATTTACTAGTAATTGTTTTAATAATAGCAATTTCTTTGATAAATACTTTGTTACCATACATGATAAAACAAGCTATAGAACTAGCAAAAGGAAGTACCGTATTTGAAAATATAAAACAAAGTTTATTTATACTAGTTGGAATATATATGGCAGTCACAGTAATATGTGCAATTATAGAATATTTAAAATCAACATTGTTAGCTAAAAATACCGAAAATTTAATATACGAAATAAGAGAGAATGCATATAAAAAAGTAATGAGTTTTAATATGGATACTTTTTCTAATATGCATATAGCAACACTTGTTACAAGAATGACATCAGATATATCTAATATTGGCGAATTTATAGGAAAAGTATTACCTATGTTTATGAGTTCAGGTATATTTTTAGCAGTGATTATTTTTGTAATGTGTTTTATTAATATATACTTTGCAACAGTTATGATAATTTGTAGTTTGATTTTAGTTATAGCTATTTTGAAAATAGGGAAGATAATGTCTTATCATAAGAAAAAAGAAATTGAAGTTGGTGAAAAATTAAATAATTATTTTGGAGAAACTTTTTCAGGTATAAAAACGTTACATGTTTTTAATATTCAAAAAGAAAGAAGAGAAATATTAGATAAATATAATAAAATGGAATTAGAAGAATCAAATAAATATTTTAATGCACATAATATTCTAACACCAATAAAATCAATAACAAGATATTTGATAATTTCTATAATAATTTATATATGTATGCAAGGTAAAATTGCAAATATGGACATAGGTATTATTTATTTAGTTGTAAGTTATATAGATAAGTTTTTTGAACCATTATCAAATATGCTTTGGCGTTACGAAGACTTACAAAAAGGTAAAATATCGTTAAATAGAATAGAAGAATTGTTAGGAGAAGATAAAAATATAGAAAATATCTATAAAGGGGAGAAGGCAGAAAAATTATATGGTAATATAAAATTTATAAATGTCAATTTTTCATATATAGAAGGGACAACAATATTAGAAAATATAAACTTTTCTATAAATAAAGGAGAGAAGATAGCTTTAGTTGGTGAAACTGGAGCTGGGAAAACAACTATGGTAAATTTAATATTAGGATTTTATAAAATAAATTCAGGAAATATATTGCTTGATGGTAAAAATATTGATGATATATCTCTAGAAAGTATAAGAAAAAATATTTCATTTATACAGCAAAATCCTTATATATTTGACAACACAATAAAAAGAAATATAGCATTAAACATGGAAAATGAAATATCAGATGAAAAAATCTTAAAAATTTTAGAAATGACTCGGTCTTTATAATAAAGTAGTAAATTTAAAAAATGGAATATATGAAAAAGTAAATGATAATACATTTTCAAAAGGGGAAAAACAATTATTAGCTTTTGCTAGAGCTATTGCAAAAGAGACAAGTATTTATATATTTGATGAACCAACATCTAATATTGATATTGAAAGTGAAGTGAAACTAAAAAACATTATAGATGAAATATCTAAAGATGCGACTGTTATTATAATAGCACATAGACCAACAACAATAGAAAATGTAGATAGAGTATTTAAATTTCAAAATAAAAAAGTAATAGTTAGTAATAGATAAAACTAATTAATATATAGTAGGGCAGATCTGAATATAAGAAAAAGTAAGCTAATAAATCAAAAGCTTACTTTTTGTACTTTATTTCCAATACATATTGCTTAAATTGCTTAATTTCATTTTAAAATCTATATAAGTATCTCTTAAATTTCTAGCTTTTTTAGACCATTCTTTAAATTGTTTCTCTTTAAATATTTTTGTATGATTATAATGTAATCCATGCATTCTCTTATATTCTCTAGTATATTCTTTTAAAATTAGACTATTTTTAATTTTCTCTTTTTGCTTATTTAAAGCTCCAATTTCTCTACAAGTTTTTCCAGTATCTAAATACAAGTTATTGCAATATTTTTGGTCATTTCTACCTTTCTGATTTGGATTATTGCTTGTAGTAGTCAGTACAAATAATCTTCCACAATTTTCACATTTATTAATAGTAAAATTATTTTAAATAACTCAAATTTGATAATACTATGGCAAAAAATAATTTGCCACAGACAGGAATAGGTATATAAAGTAAAATAAAAGAAAAATCTTTCAAATATAAACTAATCATAATACAACCTCTGTACGAATACAATTAAACAAATGTATTCGTATGGAGGTTTTGCAATATTGCGAGGTGTATCAATAGAAGAGCGAGCAATTCAGCTTGCAAAATATATAATAGATTCAAAATTTTCTTTCGGTTGATTGTGCTTTTCTTTATTTTTTATCCTATAAGTAGTCCCACCAAGAGCCCTAACTATACTATTTTGACCACCACAAAGTCCTAATACAGGAATATCATTTTCATAACAATATTTTGCAATCCAGTTTTCATATGCTTCATTACTGTTTCCACCTTGCAATATAATTCCGTTACATAATTTTATCTGTTCAATTATTTCTTTTTTATTTATTTCGTTTTCACATTTAACCCAATCATCAACAGTATATTGAATTTCATCATTAGCAGATAAAATTCCTATAGCAATAGCCCCATTATCAAATATTGCTTGTTTCACTTCATCTCTGATTAATGAATCTGTTCTAATTCTTTCACTTTTTATATCATGTTTTGCTATAATTCCTATAATTGGTTTATTCATCTATTTTCCACTCTCTTAAAGTATAATGATAATAGTCTATGCCTTCCTTTACATATTTAAAATCATTTCTTTCATATATTTCATTTAATTTTTTATTCGAAGTTAGACATTCAGTTCGTAAATATTTTTTTCCATTTAGTTTTGTTATATTTTTAGCATTTTTAAATATTTCACTACCAATATTTTTGTATCCTACTTTTGATACCACTTTGTATAAATAATAAGCATCTGTTTTATTATCATTCCAAAAATGACTATCTGTAGAAACTTCAAATCCTGCAATTATTTCATTTCCTTTTTTTAAAATATAGAAATCTCCATTTACAATAACTTGAATAAATTGTTCTTTTGGATGATTAGTTAAATATTTACTCCATTGCTTTATACCATTTTCTTTAAACCAATTCATTCTTTCTGCATATAAATTGATGATTTCATCTATATCATCAATAGTAGCTTTTTTTAATATAATATTGTTCTTTACTGAATTATCTTTTTTTGTATCTTGCATTTTATATCTCCTATTTGGTAAAATATTATACTTATATTATCATATAATTGTTTTATTATCAATTAATTTCATTAATATTTTTCCAATACATATCACTTAATTTTTCCAACTCAACCTTAAATTCTTCGATTTGGCTATCATTATAAATATTTCTTAAATTTCTAGCTTTTCTAGACCATTCTTTAAATTGTTTCTCTTTAAATATTTTTGTATGATTATAATATAATCCATGCATTCTTTTATATTCTCTAGTATATTCTTTTAAAATTAGACTATTTTTAATTTTCTCTTTTTGCTTATTTAAAGCTCCAATTTCTCTACAAGTTTTTCCAGTATCTAAATACAAGTTATTGCAATATTTTTGGTCATTTCTACCTTTCTGATTTGGATTATTGCTTGTAGTAGTCAGTACAAATAATCTTCCACAATTTTCACATTTATTAATAGTAAAATTATTTTAAATAACTCAAATTTGATAATACTATGGCAAAAAATAATTTGCCACAGACAGGAATAGGTATATAAAGTAAAATAAAAGAAAAATCTTTCAAATATAAACTAATCATAATACAACCTCTGTACGAATACAATTAAACAAATGTATTCGTATGGAGGTTTTGCAATATGAGAGGTGTATCAATAGAAGAGCGAGCAATTCAGCTTGCAAAATATATAATAGATTCAAAAGATACTGTAAGAGGTGCAGCAGCAAGGTTTCGGAATAAGTAAAAGTACGGTACATAAAGATGTATCTGAAAGACTAAAAAAAATAAATCCAAATTTAGCAAGAGAAGTAAGGATAATTTTAGATGAAAATAAAGCAGAAAGACACATAAGAGGAGGAATGGCTACAAAAATGAAATATAGTCACTTAAATAAAGAAAAGGGAATTTGATGGTAAATCAAATTCTTTTTTATACAATAGGAAAGTTATCCCTTCCTATTGTATAAAAAACTTCGCCTTAACTTGTACAGAAATCTTCTAGCGAAAATTTTGTACACAGAACAAATTAACGGAAAGCCAACTATAAAGGTTAATATGACCTAAAAGAGTAAGGCTTTCTGATTTGTTCTATAGTAAATTTTGTTACTCACAAATCGACAAATTTTGACATATAATACAGTAGCCTGAATAATGAGGTGAAGAATAAAATGAATCATATAAAAAAAGGTGATATTGTAGGTAGAAAATCTTATGGAAAAGATATTATCTTTGTAGTTAGTAAAATTTTAGATAAACCAAAAGAAAAAATTGCTATTTTAAATGGAGTTATAGAAAGAATAGAAGCAGATAGTGAATTATCAGATCTAGAAAAAATAGAAAAGCAAAAGGTAAA
The DNA here is from genome assembly GCA_947627265.1 of uncultured Clostridia bacterium. Classification (GTDB taxonomy): domain Bacteria; phylum Bacillota; class Clostridia; order TANB77; family CAG-508; genus CAG-269. Next base: position 57,979 of record CANQVM010000003.1, read on the forward strand.
AGAAATATTAAATAAATTAGATTATAAATTAGAAAAAAAAATTGCAGATTCAAAAAGACAAATAGAAGATAGAAATTATAAAATAGGAGTTATTACAAATAATACTAGAAATAAAGAAAAGATAATAACAGGAAAAATACTTCATTTGGATGGCGATAGAAAGTATAGTGAAAAATCATACAGATATTATAAAAGGCTAGGATTAAATGCTATTGTAAAAAATATACCTGAATATAAACAGCCAAAATTAGTATATAGATTATTAGAAGTGTATAACCCAGATATATTAGTAATTACAGGTCATGATGGAATGATAAAAAAAGGAACCAGATATAAAGATATTTATAATTATAGAAATTCAAGACATTTTATAGAAACTGTAAAGGAAGCAAGAAGATATGATAGGATAAACAATAAGAATCTAGTAATATTTGCAGGAGCATGTCAAAGTTATTTTGAAGCAATTATTTCAGCAGGTGCAAATTTTGCATCATCACCTGCTAGAATATTAATTGATTTTTTAGATCCATTGGTGGTTGCAGAAAAAATAGCAATGACAGAAAGGTACAAATATGTTACCATTGATGACATAGCATATGATCTAAGAGATGGAAAAGATGGTGTAAGTGGTATTGGAGCAAATGGTAAAATGAAAATAAATTAATCTATAAATAAAAATAACCCAACTTAATATAATTGTAATATAAATGTAATAAAAATGTAAATTTAAGACAAAAAATTCACACAATTCCTTTTAAACAGGGCATATTAATAATTCGATAAGAACAAATATTTTTTGACAATTTTAGCTAAAAATGCTATAATCAAGCCATCTTAAGGGAGTAGGTGATAGGATGATTTGTCGATCAGATATAACAAATCTAAAAACTGACATCTTAGAGAAAGTGGGTCAAAAGATAATAGTAAAAGGTTCTTTAGGAAGAAGTAAGGCCTTTGAAAAAGAAGCTACAATAGAAAAGGTATATCCTAATATTTTTGTTGTAAAATACGAGGAAAATAATAGAAATGTAACTTATAGTTACACAGATGTTTTAACGAGAACTGTTGAAGTTGAAGTTTTTGATGGAGATTCATATTCACCATTAATTCCGCCTGCGCCAGAACAAAAGCTAAGAAAAACATCATTATAAAAAGTAGAATTTAATTCTACTCAGACTGTTGACAAAGTATTTTTGTTAACAGTCTTTCTTTTTAATAAAAAATGTTGTAAAATAAACATGTCC
>CANQVM010000004.1 GCA_947627265.1 uncultured Clostridia bacterium
TAATGTTGCTATTGACACTCCTGCTAAAATTAATAATACTATTATTGTTATTACTAATGCTATTAACGTTATTCCTTTTTGTTCTTTTCTTGTCTTTAAATATAAAGTGTTCTCTGTGTTAATAAGTTCATTTTGCTTTTTAATTTTTGTTAATTTGTATTTTACGTTTTGTTTCATTTTTCTCTACTCCTCCTTATTTTTTATGAGACATTTCACAACTGTTATGCTTATGTCTCACTCTTTGGTATGAAAGCTCAAAAAGACAAGGCTAATAACCTATTTGCTTTTTATAGGTTTTAGTCTTGTCTTTTTTTATATTTATTCTTTTTTATATTCTTCCAATAAATGTATGGTGTGTGTGTGTGTGTGTGTGTGTGTGTGTGTGTACAGCGCCAATGATTTTGGCTTTTTCTATCTTTTGCATTTTCATACCTTCTTTTTTACTTTAGTTTTTATTTTTTTATTTTACACTATTAGTTTTATTTTTGCAAGTAATTTTTATTATAAAATATTTGATTAAATTTTAAATATGAAATGTAGAACTTTACAAGGACTTTCGACCGCAAAATTCGACACTTTCTATTTTTTAAATTTTTTTACTACAGTTACACACTGCAAAAAACTTAAATGTTTATCTTTATTTTTTATTGATTTATAATATTTATTTTATAATTTTTATAATCACACTATCCAATAATCAAGCATGATCGGAAAGATGCAATATTATTGCCTTGGCCATCGTAGTTAGAAAAATAGAACAAACCTGCTGAGGCATTTCCCGTATAACTACCTCCACGGCGGAAGAATGGAGTATTATTATTAGGAAAACTCGAATAATCTGAATTCCACGAAGTAGAACCATTATCTTTTAATGATGTTTCGTATATTGCATCTCCTTTCACATCTTCTGCTAAATTGTAGCTATTATCTGCTGAATCGCTTTTATATACTGTTTTATATTTTGTACTTGTTCCTTTATCACTACCTACCATATCTTTACCATTAACCTCTAAATTAGTATTTCCATTATTTATATAAGAAGCGACATATTCCCTTTTTCCTCCATTCATATCATATATACCATATGCATTTCCTGTTGTGCTCTGGTCTCCATTACTTAAGTATCCATTTGTTGTATTAGATCCTCCAGTATATGCATCTTGTTCATTTGATGAATCTTGAGAGCTATACGTGTCATCATTTATTTCTACTTCTGCTCCATTTCTTCCATATTTACTATGTGCTAAATATGCTACTGCTCCCCATTCACTATTTTTTAACATATGGCTGTCTGAACTTCTATTCATATTATATGCTAGTGTATACATTGTTCCTATATTTTCTACTGATGAACTTTGTACTCCTGGTAATACTTTTAATTTTATTTGTTGTTTTGATGTTTCACTATTTATTTGTTTTGTTGATGTTTCACTTTCACCTACATATGCACTTATTTCAAATTTTGCAACCCATATTCCTGTTATTCCATCACTATCTCCATTTTTACTTCCAAAGCCTCCACCTATTGATGCATCTGATAAAAATGCTGGGTGTACTAACCATTGATTTTGTTTATTATCTGTATATGTTATTTTACTTGGATCTGTTAATACTTCTTCTTCTGTTCCATCTGCAAACTCATTTGTTGCATCTTTTAAGAATTTTATTTCTATTTTTCCTGTAGTACTTTGGTGATATCCACTTGTTATTTTATATGCAAATCTTGGTATCCATACATAATATCCTGTTATTTTTCCTTCACTATCTGTTGTTACTGCATTTGCCCATTTTGATGTTTTTCCATCAGTATCTCCTGTTTGTTCTTTATAATCATACCATGTACCATCTTTTGTATAATCATTTAAGTCACTTGTTAATGTTACTGCTGTTAATTCACTTCCTAATTTTGGTGCATTTACCTTTGCAGTTGAATTGTATCCACCCAATTTAGATACCTTGTTTAACTTTGTCCATTCTCCTATTTTTTGCGTTTCCGGTAAATTGCTTTCTTCTTCATTATATACTTGTATTATATTTCCATTTTTATCTAATACATACTCTCTTTTACTGTTATTAAATCTTACTCTAAATCCTTCTCCCTCATTTACTACTGTTGTATCAGCTCCTAATTTTTCTAGTTGATATTGTAATCCTTCTTTTGTAAGTATTCCTCCTGCTTTATCTGCTGTTTCTGCTGCAACTGCCATCGCAATTTGTTCTTTTTCTGTTCCTATTTCTGTTTTTGTTTTTGCTTCATTTGCTTTTGTTAATATTCCATTTTCTCCTGTTAATGTTGCTATTGACACTCCTGCTAAAATTAATAATACTATTATTGTTATCACCAATGCTATTAACGTTATTCCTTTACTTTTTTCTTTCAAACCTTTTTGTTTTAAATTACTATACTTATTTTTCATTTTTCTTTCTTTGTGTAGTTCTTCTTTTTCCATTTTTCTAAACTCCTCCTTTAATTTTTCTTTTGATATGTAAATGCTTTATTTTTTATGTTATTTTATATTATAAAAATCTACACAACCTTTTAATCTATTTTTTACTTATTTTTACTTATTTTTAGTATTATATAGAATTATTATAAAATATAGATCTAATATAATTACAAAAAGACAGAACTAAAAACCTATTTTATTTTATCTTTTCATAGGCTTTAGTCTTGTCTTTTTTTATATTTATTCTTTTTTTATATTCTTCCAATAAATGTATGGTGTGTGTGTGTGTGTGTGTGTGTACAGCCTCAACATTTATAGCGTTTTTACTCTTTTGCATTTTCGTATCCCTTTTTTTACTTTAGTTTTTATTTTATTGTACACTAATAGTTGTAATATTGCAAGTTTTTTTGCTAATTTCTTAAAATTCTTAATTTTATTTTTTAAAGAAACTTATAATTATTCCACTTGATTTTGATTTTCTTTATCTGATTTCATTTTTTCCCAACAATCATCAGCTTGACCTTCAATATTATTTACTAAACTTTTAAAATCATGCTGTTTAGAATTTTCTTTTGCTTCCCTTATCAAATTGTGAGTTTCATAGATTGCAAGTGGATTGGTCTTATAATGAGAGCATACATTATTAAATTTTTCTTTAAATCCTTCTATACTCAATTTGCCACCTAAAAAATCACTATATGAATGAGAAAGTTCAAATTGTAAAGAATAGTAATAACTTTCAGCATGAGATGATTTAACATATTTTGATTTAATCATATCTTCTGTAGGATTTTCTTTATAAAACTCATTTAAAAAGCCAAAAATTTCGTGTAGTGAATTATTGGTATAAAAATATAATGCTTTGATAGATGGGTTATCTACTTGTGAGTTATGAGTTGGCACTTCTGATTCTGAAACCTTTAATTTTCTTTTAAAATCATTATTTTCCATAATTATAAACCCTGATAAATTATACTTTTTAAAATATAATCCTTTCTTTATAAACTTTACTTATTATTTACAAGAAATAAAAAAATATACAAAACAGAATAAGTATTTAGAGCATATAGAAGTAATATTATCTATGTTATTTGCTAATATTATTTTATCTCTTATCAAACCATAACCAATACTTTTTATTATTGCTAGTAAGAATTTTCAAGCGCAAAATTCGACATTATAATGAGACATTTAATCTCTGTCCCTATTGTCTAATTAATATACTAATATATATAGTGTATCTCCATCAAATATTAATTGTTCTTCTGAAAATTCTTTATAATCTTTATATATCATCTTTTCAGAATATATTTTTGTAGACATTCTTACTGGTTCTAATTTTCTATTACAATAAAAGTTTATTGCTTCTGAAATACTCCATGAACATGCTAACTTTCTTTCTGTTAAAGAACCAATTGGTCTAATTCCAACTGCATATTGTTGTGGATTTTGATCATAACAATATGCAAATTTTGTAATCATATTTCCTGTTTGTTGTTCATATTGTTCTAAAGTATATTTTATAGTTTTTCCCATATTTTCTTCTACTCTATTAGAAGCAATATGTTCAGTTATATTTTGCATAATAAAAATATTATTAATTATAAATGATACAATAATAAAACTATATATAAACTTTGTTGTTTTTTCTTTATTTACAATAGTGCTTTGTGCTAATAATATAATTTGGGAAGCTCCCCAAAGCATTGTTAATGGTTCATTTACTCTTCCACATATTCCTGTATTAAATATAAACATTGGTACAATACATATTATAAAAGAAACCATAATTAGTAATATATATTGCATTATAATTTCTTTTTTTGTTTTTAAGATAACCATTGTAATAAAACTTATAATTAGAACTATTGTATTAGTATTATCTGGAAGCATATGCATAGTTGTATTCCATAATTCATCTAGATATTCTAAAACTGTCTCTCCTCTTAATAAAACTGCCTCCATATCAACCAAATGCATCATTCTGTCTTGATTACTATTTAATAATTTTGTACCTATTTGTATTGCTACCATACATATTGAAAGAACAATTACCACAATAATTGTTAATTTTATCATTTCAATAAAGAATTCTTTTTCTTTTATTTTATATTCTCTTGTATCTACTATTTGTTTTACAATATATATTAATATTGCAAATACAGGAAACATATTTAATACGCCTTGATAGCAAAATACTGCTCCTAATAAAACAAAAAATATTTTTATATATTTATGTTTTGGATTATTTACCATTAATTTTGTAGCTATTACATTTAATAATACGCCCAAACACATAACAGCTGATTCTGGAAATAATAAATATTCTAAAGTAAATTGATTTAATATTAATATAAAACAACTTGCAAGTATCATAAGTTTTAATATATTTTTTTTGGGCTTTATAATATCTTCTATTATTTGATTTATCAAATAAATTGCTGTTGCAATAAATATAATTCCAATTATATCCATTCCAATTATATAAGCTGGAATTGGTATATTTAATATTCCTGCTAAGTAACATACAATTGTTGATATTAATCTTCCATCTAATAAAAAGTATTTTGATGGATATTCCATATAGCCTAAATCATATAATACATATGTGTCTGATGAATAATGCATTTGTAAAAAATTTTGGCAAAATAGTATTGTTATTCCAAGTATTATAAAATATCTTATTACATTTTGTTTATTTAATTGTTTTAACTTTTCTAACATCTTTTGCTTCTCCTTAATTTTCAGGTGGACTATATTTACTCCAAGTACCTAATGCATAATAGTTTGACCAGCTATTATACCAATTTCTAAATTTCCCTTCATTTTTTTATATTACCAATTCTAATTTAATAATTTTTTTATTTTTGTTAATTATTCAAAAGTATCTAACTTTTTAATAGCATTACCCCTTAAGTAAGCCTCAATTGACATTCTTTTTGCGTTTTCTCCTTGTACTTCTAATAATTTTAGAATATTATTTTTAGTTTTTATATATAATCCTTCTTTTGGATTGGCTATTAATATTGTTCCATTTTTTAAATTATCCATATTTAAATATTCTTTTTTTATTTGAGCTTTTTGTATCATTTTATCTATAGTTACAACTTCAACTTTCCAAAATTTTATTTTTTTTCCGTTTAAATATGAATAAACACCCATAATTGGGTTTAATCCTCTCACTAAATTTTTTATTTGTGTAGCATCTTTTTCTTCCCAATCTATTTTTGCTATTTCTTTATTAAGCATAGGTGCCATTGTAAAATTACCTTCTTGTTTTTTACGTGGTGCTGTTCCTTCTTGTATTTGTTTTAAAGTTTTTACTAAAAGTTTTGCTCCAATTTTAGATAGTCTATCCCATAGTTCTCCAGTTGTTTCATTTTCTCCTATTTTAACCTCTTCTTTTAAAATAATATCTCCTGTATCCATTCCTTCATCCATATACATTGTTGTAATTCCAGTAGTTTTATCTCCATTTAGTATTGCCCATTGTATTGGAGCCGCTCCTCTGTATTTTGGTAATAAAGATGCATGTACATTAATGCAACCTAACTTTGGAATATCTAAAATTTCTTTTGGAAGTATTTTACCATAAGCAACTACACAAATAACATCTGGATTTAAATTTTTTATTTCTTGTATTATTTCTACATTATTTCTTATTTTAAGTGGTTGATATACGTTTAAATTTTTTTCTATAGCAAACTGTTTTACAGGAGAGGCTGTTAGTTTCATTCCTCTCCCTTGGGGTTTATCTATATTTGTAACAACTCCTAAAATTTCATTTTCATTATTATATATTGCTTCTAGACTTTCCTTTGCAAAGTCTGGAGTTCCCATAAAAACAATTTTCATACTTTAAAAATTTCCTTTCAATATGTTTTTTAATTATTTGTCATCTTATCTAAATTTAATACATTAATATTTAGTGGTCAAAAACCACATTGTGTGTTGCTCTAGCTATAATTTGACTATAAATAATTAATACATAAAATTCAGAAATAATTTATATTTAGCAATTAATACACAAATTGCATATTTGTAGTATTATTCTTCTGGTTCTATATATTCTAATGTTCCAGGTATTATTTTTTCAACAAATGTTTCTCCATTTAAATGGTCTACTTCATGGCAAATGGCTTGTGCTAGTAGCTCTTTTGCTTTTACTTTTATTTTTTTTCCTTCTCTATTAGTATATTCTGCAACTACTTCAGCTGGTCTTACTACTTTTGCAAATTTATTTGGAAAGCTTAAGCATCCTTCATCTACTTCTTGCTCTCCTTTTTCTTTTATTATAATCGGATTTATCATAACAATAGGTCCCTTATCATCATATAAGTCAATTGTAATTACTCTTTTTAATATTCCTACTTGTACTGCTGCAAGTCCAACTCCATTGTATTTATGCATAGTTTCTATCATATCATCAATTAAAGTTTGTAATTTATCATCTATTACTTCTACTTCTCTTGATTTTTTATTTAAAATTTCATCACCTTCGTATCTTAAATTTCTAATTGCCATTTTTATTGCTCCTTTCTTAGATATTTTACTATGACATATTATTTGGATTTACATCAATAGAAATTCTTGTTGTTTTTATATTTCTCTCATAAATTTGTTTTAAGCATTTATTTAAAATTTCGTTTGTTTTTTCTGTAATATTTCCTTTAATTATAATGCGATAACGTAATCTATTTTGTATTTTATCAATTGGTGCTGGCATTGGTAAAAATATTTTATAATTTTCTTCTAAATTATTTTTCAAGTATTTATATACTTCATTTGATATATACTTTATTTCATCTTCTTTTATACTATTGAAACTAATTACTATTATATCACAAAATGGTGGATATTTTAATTGTTTCCTAAGAGCAATTTCTGTTTTATAAAACATTTCATAGTTTTGTTTTTTTGCACATTGGATACTAAAGTTTTCTGGATTATATGTTTGTATTTTTACTTTCCCTGGTAATTTTTCTCTACCAGCTCGTCCGTGCAACTTGAGTTAAAATTTGAAATGTTCTTTCATTTGCTCTATAATCATCAATATTTAATGAACTGTCTGCTGCAATAACGCCTACCAAAGTAACATTTGGGAAATGATGCCCTTTCACTACCATTTGAGTTCCAATTAAGATATCTATATTTTCATTTTTAAATTTATTTAATATTTGCTCATGTGAATTCTTTTTACTTACTGTATCTACATCCATTCTAATTGTTGTTGCTCCGTGGAAATTGCTTTTGTATTTCTTGTTCAAGTTTCTGTGTTCCTGTTCCGAAATATCGTATTTTATTGCTACCACATTCTGGACATATTTTTACTATTTCTTTTTCATAACCGCAATAGTGACATTTTAATTTTTTTTCATAACTATGATATGTTAAGCTTATATTGCAATTTTTACATTTTACAGTATATCCACAATTTCTGCACATAACAAATGTTGAATATCCTCTTCTATTTAAAAATAGTATTGTTTGTCTTTTTTGTTTTATATTTTCTTCTATTGCTTTATATAAATCTATGCTAAGCATAGAACGATTTCCATTTGCTAGCTCTTGCTTTAAATCAATTATATCTATTTCTGGTAATGATGCTTGATTTGCTCTTTTAGTTAACTTTAATAATTCTATTTTATTTAAAATAGTTGCTTTATAATAGGTGTTTATATCTGGTGTTGCACTTCCTAAAACAAGTGGACATAGTGCTTGTTTTGATATGTATCTTGCAATTTGTTTAGCATCATATTTAGGGTTTGATTCTGATTTATAAGAACTATCATGTTCTTCATCTATTATAATAATTCCTAAATTTTCAATTGGTGCAAATATAGCCGATCTGACTCCAATTACTATTTTTATTTTTCCATTTTTTATTTTATTCCATTCATCATATCGTTCTCCAATAGATAATTTACTATGTAAAACTGCTATTTTATCTTTTCCAAATCTTGAAATAAAACGATCTATCATTTGAGGAGTTAAAGATATTTCTGGAACTAATACTATTGCTGTTTTTTCTTTTTCTATTACTTTTTGTATTGCTTGTAAATATATTTCTGTTTTTCCGTGATCCTGTTACACCATATAATAGAAATTCTTTTGGATCACTATTTTCAATTGCATTTTCTATTTTAGTATATGCCTTTTGTTGTTCTTCATTTAGTATTAAATTATGTGTTTTAGTAACAGTTTTATCTTGTAATGGATTTCTTTCTAATTTTTTTTCAATTACTTCTAAATATCCATTTTTAACCAATGTATTTACTATTGCTCTAGAACAATCTGTGAAAATTTCGATCTCTGATATTGTTCCCCCTTCATTTGATTTAACAAATTGAATAATTCTTTTTTGTTTATCTGATTTTAGCTTTCCTGTTTCAATATCAAATTCTATTTCTTCTATATTTTTTTTTAAATATACTACATTTATTATTTTATCTTGAACTATTTTTTCTTTATTTCTTGTACCAGGAGTAAGCATAAGTTTAATACAGTCTGAAACATTACAAAAATATCTATTTGCCATCCATTTTGCTAAATTAATTTGCTTATCAGTTAAACCATCTTGTATTTTTTTTATTTCTTTTATATCATAATTCGATTTTTCTTTTATATTTACTACAAAGGCATCTTCTAATTTTTCACTTTTCCCAAAAGGTACTAATACTTTGCTTCCAATTATAATCTGGTCTTCTAATTCTTGTGGTATATTATAGTCAAAGGTTCTATTTAATTTTTTTGCTGTTCTATTTATGATTACTTCTGCTACCATTTTTTCTCCTTAGTGGATTAATTATATTGTATTGGTTTTAAATTAATCCATATTACCAGATTCATTTTTTATTATAGTCATAATGATTTTTAATGTATTTTCTAAATTTTCATTTTTTAATACATAATCATATAGGTTAATTCTAGATTCTTCATATTCAAACCTACTTAATCTTAAACGGATTTCTGCTGGACTTGGTTTATCTACTCTTTGTGTTAATCTTCTTTCTAATTCTTCTTTAGATACTTTTAAAAAGATTGTTATTACTTTTGTATCAGCTTTTAGTAAATCTTTTAAATGTTCTGTGCCATTTACATCAATATCTTTTACAATAATTTTACCTTCTTTTATTTTATTATTTAATAATTTCTTTGAAGTTCCATAGTAATGATTATGGTGAACATCATATTCGTAGAATTCACCATCCTCTATCATTTTTTCAAATTCTTCTTTACTGACAAAATTGTAAGTTTCTCCAGGTACATCTCCTGGGCGCATAGGTCTAGAAGTAAAAGATGGAAGAGATTCTACATTTTCCATCCTTTTTATTAATTCCTTCTTTATTGTATCTTTCCCTGCTCCTGCAACTCCTGATAATATTACTAGCATATTTCAACCTTCCCTTCTGCAATTTCATTTGCAGCTTTAGTTACTGGAGACTCTTCCTTTACATCTGTTTTTGCTTTATCTCCTTGTGCAATTTGTCTTGCACGTCTTGCTGTTGCAATTACTAGTTCATATCTGTTATCTGCTTTTTTTAATAATTCTGAAACACTTGGTTTCACCATCATATTAAATCACTCCTTTTTTATAATTTTATTTTGTTGTATCTGCTAATTGTTTGCTAATATCTTCTTGTGATATTGTTTTATCAATTCTTCCGCCTACTGTTTCTGGTTGAACTGCTGATAGTATAATGTGCCCTGAATCCATAATTAAAACAGCTCTTGTTCTTCTTCCATATGTTGCATCTACTGCAGTTTTATTATCTTTTGCTTCTTGTACCATTCTTTTTATTGGTGCTGACTCTGGGCTTACAATTGCTACAATTCTTTCTGCTGAAACAATATTTCCAAATCCTATATTTACTAATTGCATAACATCAAATCCTTTCTATTCTATATTTTGAACTTGCTCTCTAATGTTCTCTATTTCTGTTTTTATATCAATTACCGCATTTGTAATTTCTAAATTATTTGCTTTAGATCCAATTGTATTGGTTTCTCTGTTCATCTCTTGTATAATAAAATCTAGTTTTTTTCCAACTGCTTCATTTGTATCTAGTAATATTTTAAATTGTGATATATGGCTCTTTAGTCTTGTTATTTCCTCTTCTATTGAACATTTATCTGCATATATTACAACTTCTTGTGCTAAACGTGATTTATCAATTTCTTGATCTTTCAGAATTTCTTTTATTCTTTCTTCTAATTTTACTACATATTCTTCAATTAGTCTAGTAGATAATTTTGATATTTTGTCTACTTTTGATAATATTTTTTCTAGTCTTATTTTTAAGTCTTCTGAAATTTTATTTCCTTCTATTTGTCTCATTTGTATTAATCCATTTAATGATTCTTTAATTGTCTCTATTACTTCTTTTTTTATTTCTTCATCATCTTGCTTGTTTTGAATATTTAATACATCTGGATATTTTGATATTTCTGTAACTTGTATATCTGATAGTATCTTTTCTTGATTAGCTAATTTTTTTAGTTCCGTAATATATGCTTTAGCTAATTCTGTATTAATTTTTATTTCTCTACCTTCTAATGAATTATTTTGAAATGTAATAAAAACATCTACTTTTCCTCTTTTAATTTCAATAGAAATTTCTTTTTTTATTATTTCTTCTAAATAACTAAGTTGTTTTGGCATTTTTATAGAAATGTCTAAATATCTATGGTTTACACTTTTTATTTCTATTTGATAGTCTCTTTCATTTTTTGATGTATTTGCTCTACCATAACCTGTCATACTCTTAATCATTTTCTTTTACCTCATTTTTATTAGTTACATCTTTTTTGTTCGATGCTGTTTTTGTTTTATTTACTGTTGATTTTTTATTTGACTCTGTTTTATTTTTATTTATTGTTGCTTTTTTATTGGATTTTGTTTTATTTTTATTTATTGTTGCTTTTTTATTTGATTCTGTTTTATTTTTATTTATTGTTGCTTTTTTATTTGATTCTGTTTTATTTTTATTTATTGTTGCTTTTTTATTTGATTCTGTTTTATTTTTATTTATTATTACTTTTTCATTTACTGATGTTTTATTTGTTATTTTTTCATTTGTATCGTTTTTTGTTTTATTTGTGTTATCTTTGTTTTTTGTTTTGTTATTACTTTGCTTTTCTTTGTTTATTTCTTTGCTTTTTCTTTTTTTTGCCTCTTTTTTAATTGGTTCTTCTTTTACTATTTCTGATATATCGCTTAGTTCATTTAGGTATTGTTTTCTATCTTGTGTATAAACTATAATTGCTTTTAGTACATAGTAAATTGCAATTATATAAGATGATGTTAATAAATATAGTCTAAAATCATATTGAAATTTGGTAATAACATGCATAATTGATAAAGAATGTAATGATAAAAATAATAATTCTATACCTGTAATTGCTCTTTTTCCACTATCTTCTTTGTACGCTCTTTCAATAAATAATATACCTAATACTAAATATGTTCCAGCAAATACCTTAATATCTTCTACTAATCTTTGTAATTCCATTTTAGTATAAGCAAAATTTAGTATTATAAAATAAATCATTATTATTATAGCTTTAATTAAATTATTAAATATCTCTTTCATTATTTCCTCCTAATTTTCTAGTTCATACATTATTATACTTAAAACATTTAAAGCTACCGTTTCTGTTCTTAAAATTCTTCTACCTAATGTTATTGTTTTTGCTCCACTCTCTTCTAATATTTTAATTTCGCTTTGGTCAATTCCTCCTTCTGGGCCAATAATAATTGCAATTTTAATTTCTCTTTCTTTAATGTTTTCTTTTATTTTTTTTAATTCCTGCTTTATTGTTGTTAATTTTTCATTTTCATAAGCTATTAATAATATATCATATTCTTTAGTTAAATTACAAATATTTTTTATATTTATAATATTATTTATTTTAGGTATTCTGTTTCTTCCACATTGTTTCGATGCTACTTCTGATATCTTTTGCCATCTTAAGACCTTTCTTTGTTTATCTTTTTCATTTAGTTTTACAACACATCTTTTCATTTCTACTGGAATTATATCGTAAACTCCTAATTCTACAGATTTTTGAATAATTAATTCCATTTTATCTACTTTTGGCAAACCCTGCATTATTGTAACTTTTATATTTGATTCTGCATTATTTTCTAATTCTTCTTCTATTTTACATTCAATATGTTTTTCAGATATTTCTTGTATTGTACATAAGTAATCTATTTCATTATGTGTGTTACATATGGTTAATTTGTCTCCAACTTTTTTTCTTAATACATTTTTTATATGATTTATATCATTTCCTGTTATTTTTATTTTTTGATCTATTTGCTCTTCATTTGCAAAAAATTTAGGCATATTAAATGTTTGTCCTTTCTTCCTCTTTCTTTTATAATATATAAATTTGATACTTTATTTTCTATATTTGTGTTATTATATCATACTATTTTTAATTTTTCCACTAAAAAAAGAAATTATATTTATGATTCTTTTAATATAATTTCTTCTTATTTTCATACATATTTTTAATTATTTTATGCTTTATTAGTATAAGTTTTTATGTAGATTTATATAGACTTTATTTGAAACATTTATTAATAGTTTTCTGCTTTTATTTCGAAATAAGCTTTTGGATGTGCACATACTGGACATACTTCTGGAGCTGATTTGCCAATTACAATATGTCCGCAATTTCTACATTTCCAAATTTTATCTCCATCTTTGCTGAATACTAATCCATCTTCAACATTTCCTAATAATTTTTTATATCTTTCTTCGTGTTCTTTTTCTATTTTACCAACTTCTTCAAAAAGAAATGCTATATGATCAAATCCTTCTTCTTTTGCCTCTTTTGCCATTCTATCATACATATCTGTCCATTCATAGTTTTCTCCTTCTGCTGCTGCTTTTAAGTTTGCTGTTGTTGTTGGTATATCTCCACCTTGTAATAATTTAAACCATATTTTTGCATGTTCCTTTTCATTATCTGCTGTTTCTTGGAATATAGCTGCTATTTGCTCATACCCTTCTTTTTTTGCTTTGCCTGCAAAATATGTGTATTTATTTCTCGCTTGAGATTCTCCAGCAAAAGCCTCCATTAAATTTTTTTCTGTTTTACTTCCTTTTAGTTCCATTTTAAATTCCTCCTTATTTATAATAATTTCATTGTTATAATAAACTACAACATCATGATATATAAAATATAATATCTTCTTAAATATTAAGACCATCTTGCAGGAATAAGACTAATAATTCTATTTGCAAAATCATAGATGTTTTATGTTTGTAAAATAACTGTTTTTCAAACGATTTTGTAGTCCATATATTTTTTTACCTTCATTTTAAATCTAAATAACTATATTTTTATAGCTTTTATTATATCAAGCACTATAGAAATTTTTATAAAAAGTCTTTTGGTACCGATGGTGGGACTCGAACCCACATGGTTTCCCGCTGGATTTTGAATCCAGTGCGTCTACCAATTCCGCCACATCGGCAAAAATATATGCTAATATATATATTAGCATATATTTTTTTTATTGTCTAGATTTTTTCGATTTTTATTTTTTCTTTTTTCTTTTTTTACTTTGCATGTTACCATTCACAGTCTGTGATATAATTTGAAAATAGTAACCTTTGCATTCTTTATTGTGTTTCAACATAAAATTCATACACAGTTACTGTTTTTATGTTCACTTTTGAGAATTCATTTTCTTTATCTTCAAATTCCACGACTTTAAAATTATCTTTTTTTGCTAAATTTAATTTTAATTTAGCAATATCCACAAGAATTTTAGTAGATAAGTCCTGTCCTACTGGTAAAGTTTTGTTTTGATTATCATAAAAGATATTATTAGTATAGCTTATTGCATTAGATCCTTCTTTTAAATTAATTTTATAAAAATTAATTTTATTTTCTTTCGCTTTTAGTGCTTCTTGTATCTCTTTTTCTGGATTTATATCAAATACATTTATTTGCTTGTCATCTAATTTTTCGTTAATAATTGCTTTATATACAGGTAAATCTTCTGGAATAACAATTTTTGTCAGTGCTGTTTTAATATTTGAAAGGACATTTTCCATTGATAATTTAAATCCTATTTGTTTTGTATTTTTGTTTATTTCTAGTATATTAAACTTATCTTTTGGTATTTCTCTATGTTTTTTATTATTTATTTTTGATATTTTTGTATTATCTTGTGCAATTCCACCAAATATATCAAATTCTTCTGTTTCAGATAAAGTTTTTTCTTCTATTGCTTCTTTTTTTATTTCTTTTAAAGCTACTTCAATGTCTTTTGGTGAAAATTCATTAGTTTTTATTTTATTTAATAATGGTAAAAGTGATGTAGTTGTAATATATATGCTGTCTGTTTCCTCTTTGGTTAAGGCTTTTCTTTGCATATTGTCCATTTTTTTGCCAAGCTTTTCTATATCTTGATTATAATCAAATACTTTGGTTACTTTTTTAACAATATTAATTTCTTCTTCCTCACCTTCTGGTAAAGTTGCCATTTCATCTTTATTGCTATATTTCCAGAATTCAAATATACTTTTTTTATGACTATCAATTTCCTTAATGTATGCAGTTGCATTTTCTATTTTCTTTGTCATATTTTTATTTTTAAGTTTTAATGCATTGATGTCCATTATTATGTTTTTTAATTCATTTTCTTCTATTTCTATTATTTTATATAATTCAATAAGCTCTTCAATTGTATAATTGTGTTTCTTTCTTTTTTTGTTTGGAAGTTCTTGATTTTCATCTTGATTTATTTCTTCTATTTTTTCTTCTTGTACTTCTTGTCTTTTTACTTTATTTTTGTTATTTTTTTTACTATATTTAAAGTAATATTTAAATTTTCCAAAAAAAGATTTTTTACATTCTAAAAAAGTAGATATTTGCTTTTCTTTGGCTAAATATTCAATTTCTTGTAATGAAATTTCTGTTTTTAATTTTTGTAACTTTTCTTTGTTTTCTTTAGTTAAATTTTCTGTCTCTTTTTGTTTTTCTTCTCCAACATTATATTGATTATTAATCCAATCTGATATTTCTAAATATTGTATTTTTTTATCATCTAAATAAAATTCAATTTCTCCATTTTTACCAATATTTGTTTTAAAAGGAAAATAATGTGGTAGTTCTGTTTGTAAAATAAACATTGCTTTTAATAATTTATAAAATTGGTTTGCTTCTATTTGCGTATCTAATTTTATTTTATATGGACTTTTTATTTTTTGATATACTTCTGTTTCTCCTATTATGTGTATACTAAGTTCATTATTTTTATCATATACTTCATAAATTAATGGCCAATCTTTTGTAAATAACCATAAATAATTTTCCACATCTTCAAATTCTGATTTTTTTAAGTAAGTACTACTATATTCAACATTTCTAATAGGAACAAATATCTTTTCATTTTTCTTCTTTTCTAATTGTTTTTTTAGTAAAAAGAAAAAGGTTGAATAATCTGCATCTTCTGTTGGAACAATCATAAAATATTGATCTGCATTTTCTGAATAATATATTTGCCATAAGTAGTTATTTTGATATTTTACTTTAAATGGTATTTTTTTATTCAAGTTTAATTGCTCTTCTTCTATTTTTTCTACTTCTTCTATTTTAAACTCTTTTAACATATTTAAGAAAGTAGTATATTTCAATATATTTTCTTCTTTTTTACTATCTAAATATTCTGCTAAAGGACTTGCATTTTTGTATTTTTCTTCAATTTCATCTAGTCTATTTGTTGGTGATAATAAAATTTGTATATCTTTTATTGGTATATATCTATACTGCCTATATTGCTTTTCATTATAAAATCTAGGAATTCTAAATTCTAATGGAGTATATTTTGTTATTTCTTTTGGTATATTATCTAAATCTAACCTTAAGTATTCCAATTTTTCTTTTATTGTTTTATTTTTATCTATTGTTTTTTTAGGCAAAACTCATTTCTCCTTCCATTTTTTTATTTTATGATATCATAAAAATTCTTAAATTCATATCCTTCTTCTCTTAAAGTTGCAATTATTTGTGGTAAGGCTTCTGCAGTTACACTTTTTGTAACTGCATCGTGCATTAGTAAAACAATACTATTTTTATTTTGTGTAGTTTGAGATAATCTTGTTAATTCAAATTCAATTGATAAATCATTAGTTTCTGCATCCCCTGTTAAAGCATTCCAATCAACATTTAAGACATCATTTTGAGATAATAACTCTCTTGCCTGCTTTTTTAATTCTGCATATTTTCCGCCAGGAAGTCCTCCTGGAAATCTAAATAAATGTGAATTGTATTCTGGTACTCCTATTGCATTTTTTACAACTTCATTACATTGATTATATTCATCTAAAACATTTTCGACTGATGCATATATTTTTGAATAATTATGAGTATAACCATGGTTTGCAATATAGTGGCCTTCTTCGTACATTCTCTTTAAAGTTTCTTCTTTACCATTTACATTACAACCTAAAACAAAAAATGTTACTTTTATATTTTCTTGTTTTAATATATCTAATATTTTAGGCGTAACTGTAGATGGTCCATCATCAAAAGTTAAAAATACTCTTTTAGTATCAGATTTATAAATATTTTCCATATTCTTTCTTCCGCTCATCTGTTAATTTAGGAATTTTTTCTTGTCTTTTTTTCTCTAATTCTGCCTGTTTTTGTTCTTGTTGATACTTAATACTATTTAGTTGTGCTTCATATTGTTGATAAACTTTATATCCTTCTATTGTTTTTGTTATATTATTTACAATTAAAATTATGCATATGATAGATATGACAATTAATACACTAATAATTATTTTCTTTTTATTAAGACCTTTTTTAATATTAAGTTGATATGGATTTTGTTCGTATTCATCACTTATCATATTTACATCCTCTTTTATTTTTACATATTTTTCTTCTTTATTTTATACTTTGACAATATTATACACCTTTTTTTATTTTTTTAATAGTATATTTTTAAAAAACTCCAATAAAATTTATAATAATGTTACTAGTTAACTTATTTGAAAATTTAAAGTTGATATATTAATATATCAACTTTAATCTAACTAATAAATTTATAATTTTATTGAATTTTTTAACTTTTCATTATATTTTTTATATATTCAATTTCTTCTTCTGCATTAAGTCTCATAAAAATTGGTTCACCTTTTTCAATTACATTAACATTCTCTATCTTATCATATTCTTTTAATAATTTCCAAACTTTTAATTCTTCTTGCTCAATTCCAATTTGCCTAAAAATATTTTCTGCTGTATTATTCATAAATGGTTTTATTAAAATTGCAATTTTTCTTAAACTTTCAATTAAATGATATATACAAGATTTTAGTTTTTCTTTATTTTCTTCTTTTGCTAATGTCCATGGCATAGTTTCATCAATATATTTATTGGTTCTTGCAATAAGAGTCCAGATTTCTTGTAGAGCATTTGCTATTTCATATTCATTCATTTTTTCTTCAAATTTTTCAATTTGTTCAGTTGTAAATTCTTCAAACTCTGCATCTACTTCATTATGTCTTCCATTATATTTTGGAACTTTACCTTCAAAATATTTATTAACCATAGATACTGTTCTGTTTAAAAGGTTACTTAAGTCATTGCATAAATCAAAATTATATCTTTCAATAAAAGCTTCTGGTGAAAAAATACCATCTTGCATTACTGGCATTTCCCTTAATAAGAAATATCTTGTAGCATCTAATCCATATCTTTCTATTAGAGTTTCTGGATATATAACATTTCCCTTTGATTTTGACATTTTGCCATCCTTCATCATAATCCAGTTATGAACTAAAATTGTTTTAGGAAGTGGTAAATCTAATGCCATTAGGAAAATTGGCCAATAAATTAAATGAAATCTAGCAATATCTTTTCCTACAATTTGCAAATCAGCAGGCCAATATTTTTTAAATAATGTTTCATCTTCTGACAAATATCCTAATGCTGTTATATAGTTACTTAAAGCATCTACCCACACATAGATAACATGTTTTGAATCTTTTAAGACTTTAATTCCCCAATCAAAAGATGTTCTTGTAACACATAAATCTTCTAAGCCTGGTTTTATGAAATTATTTATCATTTCACTTTTTCTAAAAGCCGGCTTTACAAAATCTGGATGTTCATTATAATATTCTAGAAGTTTATTTGCATATTTTTTCATATTAAAGAAGTATGATTCTTCTCTCATTAATTTTACTTCTCTACCACAATCAGGGCACTTTCCATTTATTAATTGTGTTTGTGTAAAATATGTTTCACATGGTACGCAATACCAGCCTTCATATTCACCTTTATAGATATCTCCTTGTTCCATAAAACGATCAAATATTTTTTGAACTATTTTTTCGTGTCTTTCTTCTGTTGTCTGAATAAAATCATCATATTGAATATCCATTTTAGCCCATAGTTCTTTTGCCATAGCTGCCATCTTATCTACATATTCTTTTGGTGTTTCGTTAGTTTCTTTTGCTTTTTCTTGAATTTTTTGTCCATGTTCATCTGTTCCTGTTAGCAAATAAGTATCTTCTCCTTTTAAGTTATGATATCTTTTTATACTATCTGCTAAAACTGTTGTATACGCTGTCCCTATATGAAATCTCCCACTTGGATAATAAATTGGTGTTGTTATATAAAATTTATTACACATATTTTATCTCTCCTTTTTTAATTATTGTATCCTATTATATCACATTCATTCTTAAAAATATAATGTTAGTTATTATGTTTTTAAGTATTTTTAACTATATCGAGTTTTTCTTTACTCATCTTTTGTGGTATTAATTTTAAATAATTTAAATAATTCTACTATTACTAATGGTGCTAAAATTAAACCTACCAATTCTAATATATTTTGAGTTGGTAAAATTGGTATACTAAATATATTTCGTAAAAATGGTATTGTTAATATAATAATCATTAACATTGCTGAGCCTAAAATTGCCCATACTAATTTACTATTATTAAATACCTTTGTCTTAAAGATTGATTCCTTATTATTTCTAATATTAAATACATGTAATAATTCAGCTAAAGCAAGTGTTGCAAATGCCATTGTTTGACCTACTTCTATTTTAGATTCATCTAATGTAAGACCTTCTATAGGCATTGTAGTTGTGCCTAATCCTATCATAAATGCAGATAATGTTAAAAGTCCTATCATAATTCCTTGATATATAACTCTCCAAGTCATTCCCTTGGTAAATACTCCTTGATTTGGTTTTGAAGGTTTTCTTTTCATAATGTCTGCGTTTGCAGGATCAAATGCCAATGCTAGTGCTGGAAGAGAGTCTGTTACTAGGTTAATCCATAGAATATGTATTGGTAATAATATTTCTAGATTAGAAATATCTGTAATTCCAAACCAATTTGCAAATAGTGGAGTACACAATGTTGCTAAAAATAGAACTACAATTTCTCCTATGTTGCTTGAAAGTAAAAATTGTATTACTTTTAAGATATTATCATAAATTCTTCTTCCTTCTTCTACAGCTGATACAATTGTTGCAAAATTATCATCTGTTAAAATAACATCAGCTGCTTCTTTTGCAACATCTGTTCCAACAATTCCCATTGCACATCCGATATCTGCTGTTTTTAATGCTGGGCTATCATTAACACCATCACCTGTCATAGCAACTATTTCTCCATTTTTTTGCCAAGCCTTAACAATTCTAACTTTATGCTCTGGTGATACTCTAGCATAAACAGAATATTTTCTTACATTCTTTTGTAATTCTTCATCAGACATTTTTTCAAGTTCTAAACCAGTTAGTGCTTCATCTTCATTTTCTAAAATTCCTAATTTTTTTGCAATAGCTGTTGCTGTAATTTTATGATCTCCTGTTATCATAACTGTTTTTATTCCTGCTGTTTTACATTTTTCAACTGCTTTTTTTGCTTCTTCTCTTGGTGGGTCAATCATTCCTACCATACCAATAAAAATCAAGTTGCTTTCTATTGTTTGCATTTCTTGTGCAGTTGGTTTATGGTCTATTTCTTTATATGCACAAGCTAATACTCTTAGCGCTTCTTTTGCCATTTTTTCATTATGATCTTTTATTATTTTAGAATAATTATCTATATCTTGTTTTATTTCTCCATCTAAGATATATCTATTACAATTTTTAAGTAATTCATCTACGCCACCTTTAGTATATACAATATATTGTCCATTTATTTCATTTACTGTTGTCATTAATTTTCTGTCTGAATCAAATGGAACTTCTTCTATACGAGGCATTATATCGTAAATAGATGGATCAAAGTCCAGTTTAAAAGCCATATCTACTAATGCTGTTTCTGTAGGATCACCTGTTAAAGTTCCATCATTTGAAATTTTTGTATCATTACATAACATATTAGCATATACTAGTTTTTTTATATCTTCATTTATACTATCTTCTTTAAATTCTTCTAAATCTTTTGTTTCGCTGTTAATAAATATTTTTTGTACTGTCATTTTATTTTGAGTTAATGTTCCAGTTTTATCAGAACAAATAACAGTTGCACTTCCTAAAGTTTCAACTGCTGGAAGTCTTTTTACAATAGCATTTTTCTTAACCATTTTTTGAACTCCGATGGCTAGAACGATAGTTGATACTGCCACTAATCCTTCTGGTATTGCTGCTACTGCTAAACTGACTGCTGTCATAAACATATGAATTGGTTCTTTTCCTTGTATTAAACCAATTATAAAAATAAATACACAAATTAGTAAAGCTGCAATTCCTAGGGTCTTTCCTAGTTTATTTAATTTATCTTGAAGTGGTGTGGTTTGTTCGCCTGTAGAATCTAACATTCCTGCAATTTTCCCTACTTCTGTTGTCATTCCAGTTTCAACAACAATTCCTTTTCCTCTACCATATGTTACTAAGCTAGAAGAAAATAACATATTTAATCTGTCTCCTAATCCTGTTTGTGTATCTTCTATTTCTTTAATATTTTTTTCAACAGGTACAGATTCTCCTGTAAGTGAAGCTTCTTGCGATTTTAGATTTACAGCTTCTATAATTCTTAAATCTGCTGGTATATAATCTCCTGTATCTAATACTACAATATCTCCTGGAACTAATTCTTTAGCTGGTATAACTGTTATCTCTCCATTTCTAATTACTTTAGATGCATGATCCGTTAATTTTTGTAATGCTTCTAATGATTTTTCAGCTTTTGCTTCTTGTGTAACTCCTATTATAGCATTTACAATAACTACAATTAAGATAATAATTGTATCTGTTATTCCTTCTCCTTCTGCAATTCCAACTGCACCTGAAACAATCGCTGCAATAATTAAAACAATAATAGAAAAGTCTTTAAATTGTTCCAAAAATTTTTGAAATATAGATTTTTTCTTTTTCGCTTTTAATTCATTTAAACCATATGCTTCCTGCCTTTTTTTTACTTCTTCTGTTGTTAAACCTTTACTTAAATTAGTTTTTAACTCTTTTTCAACATCCTCTACTTTTTTGTTAAACCAATTCTTTTCCAATTATTAACCACTCCTTATTTTATTATTTTTATATAGCAGAAAAGTTTTCTTTATATGAAAAGTTGCCATATCGCATAAGTTTTTATATAATAAGAAATTTTTGTATGCAATTCCTATTATACTAATATAGGAATTTTAAAAATTCCCTTTATGTTTTAAGTTCTAAAAAAAGACTTAAAAAGGATTTTTAATTTTTCCTTTAAAAGTCTCGCTTAACTATTGTTTAGCCTTACTAACCAGATACTTTTGTATCGCGACTGTTGATTAGTAATGAAAAAGCTACTCCCTTTTACATATATTTTTGGTGACCCCTACGGGAATCGAACCCATGATTCCACCTTGAGAGGGTGGCGTCTTAACCGCTTGACCAAGGGGCCTTATAAATAATACCTATTATTTATAACACTTTTTTTTAATTTAGTCAACTAAATTTTATGGATTTTCTGTAAATAAACACCAATCTAATATTTCTTTTAATCTTTCATTTTTATTTGTTAAGTACAAATATCCAATTAAAGCTTCAAAAGCTGTTGAATAACTGTATTCCTGAACATTAGAATTTTTAGGTAAATGATGATTTTGCGTATTTCTACCTCTTCTTACAATATTTTTTTCTTCCTCTGTTAATTTGCTTTGAATTTTTCCCAATATTTTTGCCTGTGCACTTGCTTTTACATATTTTATTGATTCTATATGTAGTTTATGTGGCTTTAAATTCGTGTTATTTACTAATTTTGTTCTAATATATAGTTCATAAACACAATCACCAACATATGCCCAAGTTAGAGGAGAAATCATATTAATTTCATCTTCGTTTTTTTCTATATTTATAAGTCCTTCCAATTTTTTATCCTTACAATAATATATTTAGGTTTTTAAATAAAGGATTTACCTATAAACCTATTTATCATTAGGATATTCTAGTGTAATTTTTCCTAATTTACCATTTTTAAATTCATCAAGTATTATTCTTGCTGTTTTTTCTTCATCAATATTTCCACCAGAAATAATACATCCTCTTTTTCTTCCAATTTCTAACATAATTTCATAAATATTTACATTTTCTGGTTGGTCTTGATTTAGTATTTCTTCTATATGGCTTTTTTCTATTCCATACCTATTAGAAAGGTTATTCCTATAATTTTCTAATAATACTTTTAATAATTGATATGCTATTTCTACTCTTTGTAAAATTTCTTCTTTAATACTTCCTGTGAAAGATAAATTTAGAGCTACCTCTTCACTTTCAAATTTTGGCCATAGAACTCCAGGCGTATCTAATAATTCAATCTTTTCATTAATTCTTATCCATTGTTTTTGCTTCGTTACTCCTGGTTTGTTTCCCACTCCAGCTGTTGTTCTTTTTGAAATTCTGTTTATAAAAGAAGATTTTCCTACATTTGGTATTCCAAGTATCATTGCTCTTATTCTTCTTCCTACTCTTCCTTTTTCAGATTGTTCTTGCATATATTCTTCCATTATTTTTTCAATTTCTTTAATACAATTTTCAATTCCTTTTCCAGAATTTGAATCAGTTAGTACTGCTTCAATTCCTTTTTGCTTAAAATATGATACCCATCTTTGATTTTGCTTTTCATCTGCTAAATCGCATTTATTAAGTACAATTATTTTTCTTTTTCCTGCTGTTATTTTTTTAATGTCTGGATTTCTACTAGATATTGGAATTCTACTGTCTAATAATTCAATTACAATATCTACTATTTTTAAATCTGCTTCGATTTGTTTTCTTGTTTTATACATATGCCCTGGATACCACGCTATCGACACTTTAGAAAACCCTTTTTCTTTATCAATATTTTTACTTTTTTTGTTAGCCAACTTGACTCACCTCTTTTTTGTTCTTGTAAAATAATTCTTGTTTATTATACCATATCTAAAAAAAAACTGCAAACACCAAAGTATGTTTAACAATACTTTGTGAGATTTGTATTTTATTGCCAAATTATAAGTTGTTTTGTCGAATTCCGCTAGTTGAAATAATGTTAATATATTGCAATTTATGTAAAATTGTGGTATAATATATTTAATAACCTGTTGTTTTATATCTGATAATTGGCATATATTTATCAGACCCTACTACACCTGTAAATACATTTTGGGAGGAGATTATATGTTAGACATTATCATCAGCCTTTTACCTTATGGAATTATGGTCACAATATTTATCCTGATTCTTTCTTGGCTTTTGGCTGTTATTTCTTTAAATAAGAAGGATTATATTGAGGTCAATAAGATCATACCTATGCTTTTATGCACAATAGGTTTGTTCGTTCTATATTTGGTAAGAATTATAATTTCTATTTCTTTGCAGATGTCTGCGAATCTTCTTGACATTATACTTTCATTATGTTGGGGAATCAATATTGTTTTTTACATATTGACAATTCAAGAAGCAAAAGATAATGAAATGAAGTTTAAAGACTCCGACAAATCCGACAAGTAAATAATACCGATATTGCAACAGGTAATACAGGAAGTTTGGGTTTTAAGAAAAAGGGTGTCCTAGAATAGGAACCCTCTTTCTTTTGTATTTTTAAAACATCTTTAATTGTATTTTACATAGTTCTATAATTATTTTTATCTGCTCTATCATCTAGTTTTCTATCAAATTTTTCATTTTTATAAAACCAATCTGTTTTTTTATCTTTTGGATTATTTTTTCTACTTTTATCTACTAATAAATCTAATAATACTGCAATTGGTAATATGATTCCAATAAGAGACATAAATAAATTAATATAAATATTTGAATCAATATTGCCTTCCACTGCTAAAAGTAAAGTTTGCACATTGTTTAATATATCTGTTCCAAAATACATTCCATAAGCTAATAAATATATTAGTCCACCTAATAATTTTCTTTTAATAATTAGTATTAAACATACTAATACTACAAATAATAATATAATTTCCATCTGTTGGTTTAATGGTGTTAATCCACCAAAATCCATATTTAATTCTCCTGCTACAGCAATGATAATTCTAAATACCCAAAACATAATTACAAATAAAACAATCATCCATGTTGAAAAATTTTTCATTTGTTTTTCCTCCTTATTTATAAAAATAATTTATAAAAGTGAAGGTAAGAATATTTTATTCTTTCCTTCACCTTCTTACCTTAATCTTTGTAATTAATCTACAAAATCGAAATCATCTTTGAATTTTTCTTTAAAAATTTCAAATACTTTATTTAAAATTTCTTCATCTTCAACACTAACATATGATTCTTCTTCTGCATTTTCATCATCAGTGTCTTCTATTTTTAGTATTACTACTTCTCCCTCTTCTTCTTCTCCTTCTACTGTAACTGGTAATAATACTACATATTCTTCATTATCTAATTCTACTAAATCTAAAAATTCAAATTTTACTTCATTTCCATCCTCATCATTTAATATTACTATGTTATCTAATTCTTCTCCTTCATAATCTTCATTCATAATTTTTCTCCTTTCATTTTTTATATTTTTATATTTTTAAATATAATATCTTATTTTTAATTATTTTTCAATGTATTTTTTAATTTATTTAAATAAGTTTCTAAAATATACACCGCAGAAATAGTATCTACTATATTTTTCTTTTTATTCTTATTAATTTCTAAAAAATTCATTGTTTTGTGTGCTTCAACTGTAGTTAGCCTTTCATCTATTGTTTGAATTTTTATTTTGTTATATTTACATTTTAATTTATGAATAAACTCCTCTGTTACTTGTGCCCTTTTTGAAATTGTTCCATTCATGTTATAAGGCATTCCAACTACAATAGTGTCTATTTCATAATTTTCTAATATTTCATCTATTTTTTTTAATATTGTTTTATCAGTTCCACATCTTTGTACTGTTTCTAGTCCTTGTGCAGTTATATTTAATGGGTCTGTTACTGCTATTCCTACTCTGGCTTCACCATAATCTATTCCTAATATTCTCATATTTTATTTTTCTAATCCTATATAATTTTTTACCATCTTTTCTAGTAATTCATCTCTTTCAATTGTTCTTATTTTATTTCTTGCATCATTATGACTTGTTATATAAGTTGGATCTCCTGATAATATATACCCAACAATTTGATTAATTGGATTATATCCTTTCTCTACAAGTGATTGATATACTTCTTTTAAAATTTCCTTACATTTTGTATTTTCTTCTCTTTCTACTTCAAAGTGCATTGTTTTATCAAATTCCATATCAATAATCCTCCTTTACTTATATATTAGTTATATCACTTTCTTCTATATCAGCATTATCTAAATATTCTTCTAATTTCTTTAATACCTCTTCTAATCCTGTTCCTTTATAATAAGAAGATATAACAAAATTTAATTTTGGTATTGCAATATTTTTATTATTTTTATTTAACTTAGAATTTATATTTAATGACAATTCACTAATTTCTTTATCATCTAATTGAATTTTCATTGTTTCGATTTTTTCTTTTGTGTCATTTAGAAAGTCTACAACTGCATTTGCTTCTACTCCTGAAAATGCTATAACAAATTTTGGTCCCATATATCTTACAAATATATATTCTGAAGATATATTATTTTTTATATATTCACTAATTTTTGTAATAACTTTATTTCCTAATTCTCTAGTGCATTCTTGATTTATTTTTTGAATATTTGTTATCTTAAACATACATATTGTTGAAATTGTATATTGATCAATGATTTTCTTTCCTTCTCCATATAAGTATTCTTCTGAATATAGACCTGTAAATAAATCTTTTCTAACTATAGATTCTAGTGTTTTTTGGTGAACTACAGTTTTTAGTACAGATACTATATTTTCTTTGATAACTTCTAATACTGTTGTATCTACATTGTCAAAATCATGTGGTGTACCACTTTCCATAATCCAATATCCTATATATACATTATCAATATATAAAGGGAAAAATATTGCTGACTTTGCTCTTCCAAATTCCATTTTTTGATAAGATAGTCTTTCAGATTCATTATTAACAGTTACATATTTTGGAGTAGCAGATTCAATGCTATCTTTAAACATATCTAAATCATGTAGTGACCTCAATGCATCCCAATGTCTTTTATCTACATTAGAGGCCTTTACTTGATATTCTGTTCCATCAAATACAACTATAGTTGAATATTTAATTTCATATCTTTCAATTAGTATATCATTTATTTTTTTGATTTTTTCTTCAACTGTTGATGTTTCTCCAATTGCATTCATAAAATCTTGAACTACATACAAGTTTGTAATTCTTTGATTCATATTTTTGAATTTTTGTATTTTTTTGTGTATAGTTATGTTATAGAAAACTAGTCCTAATATAATTAAAACTAATATTACAACTACTGCTGTTATCACTCCATTTCCCCCTTTGTTTACTATATTTTAATAATTGTTTTTCATTTGATTTAATGTATTATTCATATTTGGAGTAAAAGCACTTCTTCCATATCCACCATTTGCTGTTGGTGGTGTATAAGTATTTGTTAACGAATATACCATATTTGATAATTCTTTTAACGTTTGCATAAATGTTTTTGAATATCCTTTTAATGAAATATTACATTCTATTATATTTTCTAAATATTTTGCATAAACTGTTTCTTCAAAAGGAATTGATACATATCTTATTGTATTTCTGTCAAATAATTCTGTCATAAATGACATAGCTGGATCATTATAATATGCCATACCTCCAATAATAGTTTTATCTGTTATTCCTTTAATTTTTACTGTTTTATTTAAAATGATTTTTAATTTTTTATCATCTAAAACATTTTTTGCTTTTAATTCTCTTAAAAAAGCTGTTAAAGGTTGAATAGTTAAGACATCTAAAGTTTGTACTAAATATGTTTCTTGTGATTGTTCAAAATATCCAATTGGTGTTTCAAAATCAGTATCTATTAAAATTAATGAGTGTTTCTTTAGCAAACTTTCTAGAACCCTATTTACATTTTTTATTCCTTTTCCTTCTTCTGGTAAAGAAGTATATACTGTTAAGTTTTTATTTACTTCAATTCCATTTGCTACACCTCTTGCTAATCCATCAATGCTTCTGGTAGCAATTTGTCTTAATTCTTCTTCATTTTTTGTATAAATATAATATGCATTTCTATTTTTTGTGGTATCTAAAATTGCTGTATTAACTCCTCCCATAGATAAAATCTCTGCTAGGTTATTTACAATAAATGAAGTTCCATTTTTGCTTGTTCCAACAAATGTAACAATCTTTCTATCTGGTGTTAATAATCCTGAAAGATCTACATATTCTTTTTCATCTGTTTCTACTTCTAAGTTGTTATTATATGTGTCATTTGTATTATATACGCTTTCTCCTTCCATTTGATTTGTTTCAAAGTCAGAGTTATACCTTACACTTGCTTGATTAGTTATATTATTTTGCTGCTCATATCTGCTATTAAATATATCTTCATTATTTTCGTTATCACTTAATGTGTCAAATCCAGGTAATATTGTTTCTGTATCATTTTTACTATCATAATCTTCAAATCCGGGTAATGTTGTTTCTTCATCTTGTATATTGTCATTATCAAATCCAGGTAAAATTGTATTTTCTCCTCTTATATATGTTGAAGAAGGTGATGAATCCATAGAATTTTCTTCAAATCCTTGTAGCATAGATACATTATCATTTTCCTCTTCTAATGGCAAAATAGAAGAATTTGTGTCTTCTATGACAGGATTTTTGCGTGGTCTTCCTCTTCCTCTTTTTACTTTTGAAACTTGTTCTTCTGTGCTAGGAAGTGGATTTTTGCGTGGTCTTCCTCTTCCTTTTTTTACTGGTTCTGATTGTTGTTCTTGTGTTTCAAAAGAATTTAATTCATTATATATTTCAGATGATTGATTTTGTATAGGCTCTTGTCTTTGTAATGATTGGATAGAATGTGTAGTAACTTCTTCATCTATATCAGGTATTTGCATTTGCATAGGAGCTTGTCTTTGTGTTTGTTGTAAAGAAGATGAATTTACATCTTGGCTTTCTTTTTTTGGTTGCATTCTTGATAATTTTTTTGCATCTTTCATATTAACAGAAGATGGTATAACTACTGGTTTTGACATGATTCTATCTTTTGTTTTGGGGATTAATAACTTTTGGCTTGGGCCTTCTGGTTCTTCTTTTTTAGGTCTTCTTAATTTATCTGATACACTATTATTAAAAGACATTATTTGTTGATATTTTTGCGATTTTTCTTCTAATACAGCTCGTACATTTAATGGTAAAAATTTACTTATAATTCTTAATTGAGTATCATTATATTGTGCTGCTATATTATTAAAACTATCTATATATCTATCTTCATTTTTTCCAAGTCTTTTATAATGAGCAAGAATATTTTGTATTTCCATTTCGCTAACATCATTTTCATTTTCACTTTGATAGTTTACATTTTCTACATCTATTTTATAGTAAGATTTTGCATCTTTTTTAGAACGTGGCCTATATATAAGATTACATACTTCATCAACACTTCTATCCGAGCCAATAATAGCATTATATACTCCAATTCCAAAAAGTTTTACAAGCATTTCTTCTGATTTTGTTCTACGGTCTGAACAAATTAAAATAATTGGAATGTCATTTCCTCTTGTATTTGATGCCTCATCACTTATATTATCTAATTTATCAAAAATAAATTTATCAATTTGATCATATTGTGTATGTGTAAATGCTTCTAAATCTTCGCTTATTACAACTCTATCATATGTTTTATCTTTTTGTAATTCTTTTAATATTGCATTAAAGTAATAAACATTTTTGTATGAGATAATTTGTTTATATTCTTTTTGGTATTTTTTTACAATTGATTCTGATATCTCCTCATTACTTACAGCAAATAAAACTTTCATTTGTTACCCCCTTCCAAATTTTACAAACACTGCAAATGCTAGTGGTAAGATTTGGCATATAATTAATATTGTTACAAAACTAACAATTAAAGCCATACCCTTTTCTAGAGTATCTAACTTTCTAATACCAATTACATATTGATGTATAGCTCCAATTGCAATTCCTAAAAAACATAGTGGAATACTATAAATTCTAACTAAATTTAATATATAAGCTACTACTCCATAAGTATCTGAATTATATTGTTGTTTATAATCTTCTAATGAGTTTGCAGCATTTTCTTTTATTTCGATTATTTTACTTTCTGTTGAATCATCAATTGCTTTATCTGCTGCATATGTTTTATTAATATATAAAAACATTCCCATTATTAGCATTAATATTGTAAGAATTATTATTTTTTTTTTCATTTTTATGCCCCTTTCTATATTTTTTAGCAAAATATTCCTCATAAATATTATACTTTTATATCATACAATAAATTATGAAAAATAGCAAGAATTTTTTATAATTTATTGTATAAATATTTCATATAACTATATACACTATTTGCCCAATTTTTATCCGATGCATATCTTTTATTAACTCCTTCTAATGTTGCTCCATTATAATAAGTTCCTTCTGCTTTCTGATTTCCATAAATATTAGTTCCTTTTGGATTTATATAATACTTAACAAAAACTCTAGCAATTAAATCTATGCACTCTGAGTAATTTGAAAAATTATAAGCACCTTGATAAGGATTTGAATCATATGCTCCATATCCAAATAAATTATTTTTATCTTTAGAAATTTTCGAAGTTCCCCAAGCACTCTCGTGAATTCCTACTGCAGCAACAAAAACTCCATTTATATTATATTGTTTTTCTATATAATAAAAATATTGTGCATTGTTTTTAAAAATATGATTTACATCTTTTGAATCAGTTAATATTTTCTGAAATTGTTCTAAACTAAGGCCACTTGGTTTATTTAAACTTGTATTAAAATTCAAATTTGCTTTTTCATTTGAATTTGTAATATTCGAATTGCTTTCATTTGCTTTAGTATTTTTATTTAAATATGTAGTGTTTTCTGATTTGATATATCCTATTGTACCTTCACCAGATATTTCGTACCAATTATTTTGTATAGCTATTACCTCTAATTTAGTTCCTTGCATAAGTGTTGCAATTTTTTGTGAAGTTTCAGATGGCTCTACCATAATTCCAGCTCTATCGGAAGTTACGTATATAGTATCTCCTACTTTTACTTTATAGTTACTTGTATAATTTCCTGAACCTATTTCTACAATTTGGCTTATTGCCGCTTTAGTAACTTTGC
This sequence comes from uncultured Clostridia bacterium, assembly GCA_947627265.1. Classification (GTDB taxonomy): domain Bacteria; phylum Bacillota; class Clostridia; order TANB77; family CAG-508; genus CAG-269. Next base: position 31,153 of record CANQVM010000004.1, read on the forward strand.
TATTAATTTGCTCCTCTGAAACAACTTCTCCATTTTCATATGTTATCTTTTTTGTTACTTCTTGTTTTCCTTCTCTTCCTTCTTGTATTACTTGAATAGTACCTTTAGGTAAAGTTGCATTGTCATTATATTTAGTAATATATTCCAAATCAATTTCTTCTACTGTATACTCTTCTTTTTTGTTATTATTACTATTATCTTCAATAATTTTATCTATATCTATCTTATCTGCATTACTAATTTCTAAATTTTCATCATTAGTAATTTGTGCATTTGTTTCTTTTGCATAAACTTCATTTTTTGCTATATAATTGGTATAAAATATGATACCATATAATAAAATAATAATTATTATTGAAAATAAAATTAAATTTTTTAGTGTTAATTTTATATGTTTTTTTGCCTTATCTTTTGTTTTCATATTATCACCTAATATAATTCTACCTTTTTCAACGTTTTTTGTCAATTTAAATTTATGGAAAATTTTTAAATACTTGATTTTATTTTCAATTTATACTATTATGTATTTGTATTTTACTAAGGAGGAGTTATGAACAAGAAAAAGCTGATATTAACAATAGTAACTGTATTCTTATTTTTGATATTAATTTTATTAACTTATTTACTTTTTCATAAGTTAGTTATGAAAAAAAGTTTTGAAGATGATGCTTTATCATTTTCAATAAAAAATGAAAATCCTATTTTTGCAATAGATAAAATCATACTTTTTAGTGGTTGTGATGCTAAAAACAAATCTTTATCTTATACAAATTTTACACTAGAAAATTTATATCAATACACAGATATGGCTTTTTTCATTAAAAGCCTTTCGGATGAAAAAAACTCAGAAAACACTCTAAAAAAATTAGTTTTAAGTAATATAAAATATAATTCATCTCCATCTTGTGGAGAAATACAATTATATTATAAAAATATAAATAACTTTTCTAAAAGTGATATATTAGAAGAAAATCTTATTAATAATAAGTTGAATTTTGAAATAACATCAGATGATGAAGCTAATTTGGACAAACCCATATTATATAATAATTTAGCAAATCCTATTGTACTTAGCTATGTAAACAGTAATATAAAAACTGATTATACAATAACAGATACTTCTAGCCCTATTACATATGATGGATCTTTGTTAAAAAAATGTAATGTTTCTTTAGAGTCTCTGGCTTGTAATCTTTCTTTTGATATATATATAACAAATTATCTAGATCAGGAATTTAAATGTTCAATATCTGTTGATATTCCCTTAAATTTAGATGATAAATCCATTTATGATGGTAGTATTACTTTAAAAAAAGATACTAATTTAATTTTTTATAGATATAAATGATATTTTAAATGGCAATAGATGGTATAAATAATAATTAAATTATCAAAATAATACTTAAGTTTTATATTTTAGGAAGGAATGAAATAAAATGAAAAATAATCTTTCAATAGCCGAACAAATAAAAAGTAAATACCATAAAACAGAAGAAGTAACAAATTTTAAAGATATGTTGTATCGTTCTGCTAATATTTATCGTAGCAGAACTGCTTTTAAAATAAAAGATAAAGATGGCAATATAAAGTATATAACATATGAACAATTTAAAAATGATGTAGTTTATATTGGTACAAGCCTAATAAAAAAGGGTTTTTTAAACAAACGTATAGCTATTATTGGAAAAAATAGCTATAATTGGTGTGTTTCTTATATGGCAGCTTCTATTGTTGGGGTAGTTGTACCTATTGATAAAGAATTACATACAGATGATGTTATAAATTTTATGAATGTATCTCAAACTGTGTGTATTTTAGGCGATGAAAAAAATTTAGAAGATATAATAAGTAATATAAATAAATTAAAATGTGTAGATACCACATTTATTAAATTTGATGAAAAATTTAATAATTTATTAGATTATGGTAAAAAAGAATATTTAAATGGTTATACAAATTTTGATAACATAAAAGTTGATCCAGATAAATTACACATATTACTTTTCACTTCAGGAACAACAGGTACCGCAAAAGGTGTTTGTTTATCACAAAAAAATATATGCTCTAATATATTATCTATTTATGGTATAGTTAAAGTAAAAAGAAGCGATTTATTTTTCTCTGTATTGCCTCTACATCATACCTATGAATGCACAATTGGTTTTTTACTTCCAATTTATAGCGGTGCATCTATTTGTCATTGTGAAGGATTAAGATATATAGCAAAAAATATGCAAGAATTTCATCCTTCTGTTATACTATGTGTCCCATTATTACTAGAAAATTTATATAAAAATATTATAAAAAATATGAATAAATCACTCCCTAAAAAATATATAAAAGATAACAACGAAAATCCTTACCCTTCTTTACCATTCTTTATGAAACAAATCGTAAGAAATAAAGTTAAAAATACCCTAGGCGGTAGACTCCGTGTTTTTATTGTAGGTGCTGCTAGTGTTAATCCTACTATTATATCAGCATTTAGAAATTTAAAATTAAACACATTACAAGGCTATGGATTAACTGAATGTTCTCCTCTCGTTGCAGGAAATACAGATTTTTTCCAAAAAGATGATTCAGTTGGACTTCCTATCCCTAATGTTGAATATAAAATTGATAATCCAAACTCAGAAGGGGTTGGAGAAATTATAGTAAAAGGTCCAAATGTTATGCTTGGTTACTATGAAGATGAGCAAAAAACAAAACAAACAATTATTGATGGATGGTTTCACACAGGAGACTTAGGAAAAATTGATGAAAACGGATATCTATATGTTACTGGAAGGTGTAAAAGTGTAATAGTTACAAAAAACGGAAAAAATATTTATCCAGAAGAAGTAGAATATTATTTAAATGATAGTCCTTTAATTTCAGAATCTCTTGTTTTAGGAATACAAAAAGAAAATGATGATGAAACTTATATTAATGCTCAAATTTATCCTAATATTGAAGCAATTACACAATATTTAAAAGGCTCTGTTCCTACAAAAGAAGAAATATGGAAAATTATTTCTGATGCAGTCTCAAGCGTTAATAAAAAATTGCCTAATTATAAACATATTAAAAGCTTTATTATTCGTGATAAAGAATTTGAAAAAACTACTACTAAAAAGATTAAGCGATATGGTGATAATTTAAATATAAAAAAATAAAATGATTAATATAATACTTGTTTTATCTTCTCTCTAAGTATGTGTCAAGTAATGTAGGCGATTTTTTGTTGGTTTTTCCATAGATTTTAATGATATTGAAGTCGTAATGCTTACATCCAATATATACAAGGCAGACTATCTTAACTGATATTCTGCCTTGTATATATTTTTTACTAAATTTATGAGATAATTTAAACATCATTCCTATGTATGTCTAATTTAGTGCTTTATCCATAACCTTTGCTAAATATTTCATACTATTAAAGCATTGTTCTAAGGTGTTTCCAGTTGCTCCTACCTCTATAATACTTGCATATTTGCCTGTATGTTGATTATATCTAGATTGTGTTAGCATAATTGGCTTAAATAAGCCAGGATACATTTCTTCTGCTTTTTGTTGTATTTTTATAGCAAATTTTAAATTTTGATTCCAATTTGGATGCCATAATCCTCCATCATTGGTTCCGTATAACAAACATTATTTGAGCAGCTTCATCTACATCACCAATTTTTACGGTGGGTGCATAATCGCTTCTGCTTCCAATTGCATCTCTATGAACATCTATTATAATATCTGCTTGATTTGTTTGTAAAATATTTTCTACTGTTGCTAAAGATCTTGTATACGAGCCATTATATGCTGGATAATCATGATAATCTGTATTATGTATTACATTATATCCATATTGTTTTAGTTGATCTTCTAGTTGTGTTCCTACAGCTGTTACCGTGTAATTTAAATCTGTAGTTCTATATGTTCCTGTTGCTGTATATGGATATTTTTCACTTGAAGTATAACTTTCACAACTATGAGTATGAAATAATATTATGTTTTTGTTATCTACTATTATATCTGGTTTTAACATATCTTCTGTAAGAGTGTAACTAGTTTCATTTTTTATTTTTACTTTTTCATATTGTGTATTATATGATTCACTAATTGGATTATTTGTAATTACTTGTGTAGGTAGGTTTTCTTGTGCTACCTCTATTTGATTTGTTTCTTCATTTTTTTTATCTTCTTCATTTGTATTTTTTTGCATCTGTTCTAATTGCTCTATTCCTTCAATTGAGCTAATTTCTTCTTTTAGTATATCTTGTAAAATATTCTTTTTTTCTATTGTTGTATTTGCATATTCTATATTATCATTTTCTTTTTCTATGTTTTTCATACTAGGAATTACTTGTTTTATACAACTTAAGAATGAATTTTCTGATATGCTGGATATTCCATTTTTTACTCCTTCAACAATTTTATTTTCTTGCGTTTTTTGTTGTAGACTTTTACTTATTATCATAATTATTGATACTGTTACTGCTATTCCTATTAAAACTCTTAAAATATCCTTCATTTTTAATATTGTAACATTAAACATATTTTCTCCTTGCCCTTTTAAGTCTATTATACATATATATATTCTATAGTTTTAAAAATATGTCTAATTTTACAAATTTATTTTAATTTTTCTTCAATTAAATCTGCTATTTCTTTAGCTTTTCTTGTAATGTATGCTTGGTCTTCTCCTTCTATCATTATCCTAACTAATGGTTCTGTTCCTGATGGTCTAATAAGTACTCTACCATTTCCTGCAAATTCTTTTTCTAATATTTCTATTGCATTTTTAATATCTGTATTTTTATCATAATCATATTTTTTATTTGAATTTACTTTTGCATTTATTAAAATTTGTGGATATAATTTTACCATTTCACCTAAATCAGATGCTTTTTTTCCTTCTTCTAATATAGATTTTATAAGCATTAGAGATGTTAATATTCCATCACCTGTTGGATTATAATCTAGTAATATTACATGGCCTGATTGTTCTCCTCCTAAATTAAATCCCTCTTTTAACATTTGTTCTAATACGTATCTATCTCCTACCTTTGTTTGCAATAGTTGTAATCCATTATCTCTTGTGTATTTATTTAATCCTAAATTACTCATTACAGTTGCAACAATTGTATCTTTTTTTAGTTGCCCTTTTTTTCTTAGACTTTGTGATATTATAGCTAATATTTTATCTCCATCAATTTCATTTCCTTTTTCATCAATAGCTAAACATCTATCTCCATCTCCATCATATGCAACTCCTAAGCTTAGTTTATTTTCGACAACAAATTTTTTCAAACTTTCTAAATGAGTCGAACCACAATTATCATTAATGTTTACACCATTTGGAGAATTATTAATAATTTTGTATTTTATTCCTAAAACTTTAAATACTTTTTCTGCAACACATGATGTGGCACCATTTGCTGTATCAATTCCTACTATAAAATCATCATTGTTATATGTTTGTATTTCATCATCAAAGTGTTTTCTAAAAAAATATACATATTCATCAATTAAGTCTAAACAATATTCTGAAATTCCTATTTTATCATTTACAGCTGTTAATTCTTCTAATTTTCCAGATTCCATTACTTCTTCAATTTCTTCTTCTAAAGTATCTGGAATTTTCATTCCTTTATTACTAAAATATTTAATTCCATTAAATTCATATGTATTATGTGAAGCAGATATAACAACTCCTGCATCAGCGTTTAGTTTTCTAGTTAAGTACGCAACTGCAGGTGTAGGTATAACTCCTAATAATTTAACATTTGCTCCATAGCTTAAAAAACCTGCTACCATAGCACTTTCAATTAATGTGCCTGAAATACGTGTGTCTCTACCAATTAAAATAGTAGGTGTATGGTCAGTATGTTTTGATAATACATATGCCCCTGCTTTTGCAACACTATATACTAATTCTGGTGTTAATTCCGTATTAGCTATTCTTCTAATTCCATCTGTTCCAAAATATTTTCTCATTTTATTTTGTTCCTTTCTTAGTAATTAATTTTAATTTAATCTGAATTTTTTTAATGTTAATTCTATTTTATGTGCCTCCTCAATATGTATGAATATCTTTTTATGTTTATTTTTATAATGCACCTTTTTACTCTTTTATAATTGTTTAATTTATGTATGTTTTTCAAACAATTTTTTACATTTTATCTGGCATTTGCATTCCAAGTAAACTAGCACCTATTTTTAATATTTTTCCTACAGCGTAAGTTAATCCTATTCTAGCATTTTGCAGTTCTTCTTCTTGTGTTATAATTTTATTTTCATTATAAAAAATACTAAAATTTTTTGATAAATTAATTAAATATCTTGCTAAAATTGATGGTTCATCTTTTTTAGTTACTTGTACTAATATATCTTCAAAATAATAAATCAATTTTATAATATTTTGAGAATATTCATCTGATAATTTTTGTATATTAATTTCTTCTGCTTTAGGTATATATCCTACTTTTTCTAATATACTTTTTGTTCTAACATATGTATATTGAATATATGGTCCTGTTTCCCCTTGGAAGTTTAATGCTTGATCCCAGTCAAATATTTGATCTTTATTGTTTGCTGTTGATAATGTATTAAATATAATTGCTCCTAATCCCACTTTTTTTGCAATTTCTTCTTTGTTTTCTAGGTCTGGATTTTTTTGGGTTATTATATCTTTTGCTTTACTTATTGTTTCATTAATTAAGTCTTCTATTTTTACTACATTACCTAATCTTGTTGACATTTTTCCTGTTGGCAAGTTTACCATTCCATATGATACGTGTTTTAAACCTTTATAATATTTTTCATCTACAATATATTTTGCAACTTCAAAAATTTGTTTGAAATGTAGATTTTGTTCATATGCAACTACATATAAGGCTTTATCAAAATCATAGGTTCTTGCTCTATATAATATAGCTGCTAAATCTCGTGCAGCATATATAGATGATCCATCTGTTTTTTGTATAATGCATGGTGTAGATATTCCTGCATATTCTAAGTCAACTATTTTTGCTCCTTCTGATTCTATTAGTTTACCTTTTCTTTCTAATATGTCTACAACTTCTTGTACTTTATCTGCATAAAAAGCTTCTCCATTGTAAGAGTCAAATTTTATATCTAATATATCATAAATTCTATTAAATTCTATCATACTTAAGTCCTTAAATTTATTCCATAAGTCTACACAGTATTTATCACCATTTTCTAATAATTTAAAATCTTCTCTACAATTTGCTAATACTTTTTCATCTTCTTTGCATAAAGCGTTAATTCTAACATACATATCCATCATTTTATTTATAGGTTCTTCTTCTAAATTATATTCATTTCCCCACATTTTATATGCTTCAATCATTTTTCCAAACTGTGTTCCATAATCTCCTAAATGATTAATTCCAGTTGTATTATACCCTAAATATTTATATACTTTATATAAAGAATTTCCTATTAAAGTTGTTCTTAAATGTCCAATATGAAATGGCTTAGCAATATTTGGTCCAGAATAATCAATTATAATATTTTTTTCTTTTCCTATGTTTGAGTTTATATATTGTTTTTCACACAAAATATTATTAATTACTTCTTTTGTTAATAATTCTTTATTAATAAAAAAGTTTAAATATCCACCAATTACTTCTATTTTTTCTATTATATCACTATTAAATTCTATTTGTTGCTTTAATTCTTCTGCAATTTGTGTTGGTGCTTTTTTTAATTCTTTTGCAAGATAAAAACAAGGAAAAGCATAATCCCCATTTTTAATATCTTTTGGTGTCTCTATATAATTTTCTATCTCTTCTTGTTTTAATTTTGTCGCTTTTGTTATTTGTTTTGCTATCTCTTTTTTTAAATTTGTCATAATTGCTCTCCTTTATAAAACCAATTTCTAATATTGTTTATTATTTTATTTTTATTGATTTTTATTAGTTAATCTTTTTTGCTTGCAATATAGTTCCAAGAATCTCTACACATATCTTCTAACGTTTTAGTTGCCACCCAATTAAGTTCTTCTTTTGCTTTTTTAGGTTCTGCATAAAATTCATCTAAATCTCCATCACGTCTTTTTCCTATTTTGTATGGTACATCTATATTATTTACTTTTATAAATGTATTTACTAATTCTAATACACTTATAGGTGTTCCAGTACCTAAATTATATATATATACTCCATTTTCTGAACTTTCTAGTTTTTCTAAAGCTTTTATATGACCTATACTTAGATCTACTACATGTAAATAATCTCTTCTGCATGTGCCATCTGGTGTATTGTAATCATCTCCAAAAATGGTTAGTTCTTTTAATTCTTTTATTGCCACCTTTTGTATAAATGGCATTAAATTATTTGGTATTCCTTTTGGATTTTCTCCTATTAATCCGCTTTCGTGTGCTCCAACTGGATTAAAATATCTTAAAATAGCTATTTTCCAACTATTGTCAGCTTTATATAAGTCTTCTAATATTTGCTCAATCATAATTTTTGTTGATGCATATGGACTAGTTGGTATGCCTCTTTTCATTTTTTCTACGTATTTTGTTGATTTTTGTATTCCATATATAGTTGCAGATGAACTAAATACAAATTTTTTTACTCCATATTTTTTCATAGTATCCAATAATACTAAACATCCTGATACATTGTTGTAATAATATTCTAATGGCTTTGTAACAGATTCTCCTACTGCTTTAAATCCTGCAAAATTTAATACCGCTTCGATTTTATTTTCTTCAAATACCTTTTCTAATTTTTCTCTATCTAAATAATCTAATTCATAAAATTTAAAATCCTTATTAGTTATTTTCTTTATATTTTCTAGTACTATTGGTTTACTATTTGAGAAATTATCTATTATAACAATTTCCCTTCCTGAATTTAATAGTTCTACTGCTGTATGACTTCCTATATATCCTGCTCCACCAGTTACTAATATTTTTCCCATATAAAATTCATTCCTTTCTTGTTCAATTAATATGACACATGTATAAATAAAAACCTTTAAGTTTATTTTCAAATTATTTTATTACTTCTTAGTAATTTCTATCCCGTTTTTGGTATCTTTTATTTCATATCCTTTTTTGCTTATTAAATCTCTTAGTATATCAGATTCTTCCCAGTTTTTATTTTCTCTTGCAACTTTTCTTTTTTTTACTAGTTCTAATATTTCTGCTGGTATTTCTATTTCTTTTGTTTGAAATTTTTTTTCAATTTTTAATCCTAAAACTGTATCAAATTTTAATAATAAATCAGACAATTTTTTAGATTTTTTTTCTTGTCTTATAACTTCCCATACAACTCCCATTGCAACTGGCATATTTAAGTCATCATTAATTGCTTTGTGAAATTTTTCTTCATATTCTTTTATTTTACTATCCTCAATATTATCTTTACCTTCTAAATGCATTTGATAACCTTTTTTTAATCTTTCTAATGATTTAGACGCTGCTTCCATTGCTTCCCAAGTGAAGTTTAGCTTATTTCTATAATGAGATGAATAGCTAAATAATTTGTATACAATTGGGTCATATCCTTTTTCTATAATGTCTTTAATTAGGTATACATTTCCTAAACTTTTTGACATTTTGCCACCATTTATTAGTAGATATTCACCATGTAGCCAGTAATTTGCTGGTATTTTACCACATGCTCCTTTACTTTGTGCAATTTCATTTTCGTGGTGTGTTGGAATTAAATCAATTCCTCCTGTGTGTATGTCAAATGTTTCTCCTAAGTAATGCTGCCCCATTGCTGAACATTCTATATGCCATCCAGGATAACTTTTACCCCATGGGCTATCCCATTTCATTAAATGATTTTCTGGTGCTTTTATCCATAATGCAAAATCACATGGATTTTTCTTTTCTGGATCTACTTCTACTCTTGCACCTGCTTTTTGTTCTTCTAAGTCTAAACTAGATAGTAATGGATATTTATCTAATTTTGAAATATCAAAATATATTGCTGTTGAAGTTTCATATGCATATCCTCGTTCTAGTAATTTTTTTACATATTCTATCATTAAATTAATATGTTCAGTTGCTTTACAAATTATTTCAGGTGTTTCTATATTAAGTATTTCCATGTCTTTAAAAAATAATTCTGTATAATGATTAGCTATTTCTAATGGTGTTTTATGTTCTTCTTTTGCGGACTTTAACATTTTGTCTTCGCCACTGTCTCCATCAGATACTAAATGCCCTACATCTGTTATATTCATTACATGTTTTATACTATATCCATTATATTTTAAAACTCTTCTTAAGTTATCTTGAAATATATTTGTTCTCATGTTTCCTATTGTCGCATCTTTATATACTGTTGGTCCACATGAATACATCCTCACTTCTTTTTTATCTATTGGTTTAAATATTTCCTTTTTCTTAGTTAAAGTATTGTAAAATAATATATCCATAAATTCTCCTTTCTTATATATATGTATAAATAGGTGCCTATTTTCTTATGTTAGCACCTATTTATAATGTTTGTTTACTACTAAGGTGTAGTTTTGTTTGAACCTGAACCTGTATTCGTTTGTGTATTATTTGCTGGTGGTCTACCTCCTGCCCCTCCTTCAGTGTTTGTATTTTCTGATGAATTTATATTTGTATTTTGATTATTTGATTGATTATTGCTTGGATTTGTTGTTTGTGGTGGTTCTTGTTCTGGTTTCGAATGTATGTCACACACTTCTTCTACTTTTTTTCCAGATGTTGTTTGACTACCTGACCAAAGTTTTAATTGTTCTTTTGGTAATACTACTCCATAATAATTTACTTTTGTACTTGGACAATAGTCATTTGCTATTTTTTCAGATTCAGTACATAATATTTGACTTCCATGTCCTGGGCATTTTTCTGGAAGACTATTTGAGTTAAATATTTCTTTATAAGTATCTGTGCATCCTGTTGTAGCTAAACATCCTGTAGTTCTGCATACAGTTTGTTCGACAATACCGCTTGGTCTTGTAAAAGATTTATTTTCGAGATTTTTATGAATGTCTGTCATAACAGCATCCCATATTTGACCTGCTGGGTTTTGTACAAAATCTTTTACTTCTTCATTTTTATCAAATCCAAACCAAGTTGCAGCTGAATAATATGGTGTAAATCCACATAACCATCTATCATAACTGTGATCTGTTGTTCCTGTTTTTGCAGCTACATCCATTCCTGGAATTTTGCAATATGTTGCTGTACCATTTGATGCATTTACAGGTTCTTGTAAAACAGATTTTGTTAAATATGCTGTTTGTTCAGAAAATATCCTTTTTTGTTCTTGCTTTGGTGTAAGCACAGTATTTCCATTTGAATCTATAACTTTTGTATAAAAAGTTGGAGTTATATATACACCATCATTTGCAATTGTTCCATATGCTGCTGCCATTTCTAATGGACTTGCACCGTTTGTCATTCCACCAATTGCTAAAGCTAAAACTTCATCTGAACTTTCACTTAAAGAAGACAATCCCATATTTTTAAGATATTCTAAAGACTTTTTAGGGGTTAATTCTTTCATAATTTTTATAGCTGGTATATTTCTTGATAGAGCAATAAATTCTCTAATATTCATTGGTTTATTTTTATATGTATTTCCATCATTCTTTGGACTGTATCCACCACCAAAATCTGTTTTTTCATCCATATAGCATGTAGCCATTGTAATAACTTTTTCTTCTAGTGCTGGTGCCACATCAGCTATTGGTTTAATTGAAGATCCTGTTTGCTTTTTCATTTGAGTGGATCTGTTCCAACCTGCTGTTTGTTTTTCTCCTAATCCACCTGCTACACCTACTACATTTCCTGTTTTATAGTCAATAATTGCCATTCCAGATTGCGTATGATCATTAATTAACTGCCCATCTTTCTTGTCTCTTCCACTTTTTATGTATTTTTCTTTTGCATACTCTTCTTCTAGCCTTGTTTGTATTGTAGAATCTACTGTTGAATAAATAGTTAATCCGCTACTATATACATAATTCTCAGCTAATTGTCTTGAAATATTTTTATCTTCCATTACTTGATTTGTTACTTGTTCTATAACTGCATCTGTATGATATGAATATGTACTTGCTGTTGAAATTTGTGCCTTTTCAAATTTTAGCCCTGCATTTACTTCTTCTACTGATTTATTATATTCCTCATCATTTTTTATATATCCTAATTCTTTCATTTTTGATAGAACTGTTAATACTTTTGACTTTATTCTTTGATCTCTTTTTTCCTCAGTGTCACTATCTGATGATAACACATATGGGTTATAGTAATTTGGTGATGAGTTTATTCCTGCTAAAAATGCACATTCTGCTAAACTTAAATCTTTTGCACTTTTATTAAAGTAATATTCTGCTCCTAATTCAACACCATGCAAGTTACCTTCTCCACCTACGTATAAAATATTTAAATATAATTCTAATATTTGCTCTTTTGATATCATTCTTTCTACTTGATAAGCTTTTGCCCATTCTTTTACTTTTCTAAATATACCTGCAAAACCACTTGATTCATCATCTTTAGTTATATTTTTTACTAATTGTTGTGTAATAGTACTACCACCATAAGAACTATTTCCTGTTATTGTATGTAAAATAGCTCCTGCTGTTCTTTTTAAATCTACGCCACTATGTTGATAAAATCTTTCATCTTCTATAGCTACATAAGCTTTTGGCAAATAATCTGCCATATCTTCTAATGTAATAACTTTTCTTTTTTCATCACCACTTAAATTGGCAATTATATTTCCAGAAATATCAACTACAACAGAGTTTGATGCTCCTATTTTTAGTTCATCTTTGGTTATTTGAAAGTCATCTCCAAATAAGCCAAAGAAAATTCCCGCAACAATTCCTGCTCCTATTACTACTAATAATAAAAATATAATTAAACATATTTTTATTGCTATTCTTAATTTTGGATGTTTCTTTTCTTTATTTTTAGATTTCCTTACTTCTGGTCTTTTTGTTGCTTTTTTACTTGTATTTTTTCCTTTCTTTACTACATTTTTTGTTAGTCTTTTTGTCCCATTTTGTACTTTATGAGGTGTAGTTCTTTCTATGTTATGGTTTTTACTATTTCTATTATTTTTGCTTTGATTATTTGGCATTTTATTACCTCCTTGCCAATTATAAATTATAGCAAGTACATTATATTATATTTTATAAAAAAAGAAAAGCTTTTAATAAAATTTTTATATTTTAGTTTTATTACCTGTTATTTCAATTATTTTAACATTATCTTTTTTTATTAATATATCTTTATACTTAAATGGTTGCCTTAAATTCATTTGTGCTTCATAAACATCTTTCTGATCATATTTATCTTTTTTTTCATAATCTTCTTCATTAAAATTATTAAATTCAATTTTATAATCATTAATAATTATTCCATTAAATCTTTTTTTATTTATTTTTATATTTCCTCTAATATTTATAAGAATTGCTTCTTCATATATTTGATACTCATTTACAAGTTCAGATGGAAAGTCTACATTTAAAATAATGTGTGATCTTGAAAGTCCTTTTTTCTTGTTATTTGTTACATATATTAAAATTCCATCTTCTTCAAGAAGTTTATCTTCTATCTTTTTAAATTGTCTTATATGATTAGTAATAATATTTACCCTTTTATATTCTTTTGCAATTATTTTTATATTTTCTAATATATCTTCTGTAAGATTGTTTATTAAAATAGCTATATATATTTCTTCTTTTTTCATTTTCTTTTTTTGAACAACATATTCTATAATTTTATTTGATAAAATTTCAAACAATTTCTTTCCTTCTACTATATTTAAATTGTAAGTATATAAGTAGTTTTTATAAATTTCGTTATTTTTTATCTTTTTACTTAAAATTACTTTATTACTATTGGTTTTATCAAAAATTTTTTTTGTTTTTTTGGCTAATTTTTCTGCTTTTTGTGATTTAATTTTTTCTCCATCTATTGGCAAAATTATTTTATCTTCTTTTAATTTAATTATATTAAATGCTTTAAATAAAAAATTAGGCTTGTCAGTTTCTTGAATAAAATACAAAAAAATCACTCTCCTATACTTTTAATAATATGAGAATGATTTTTTTATATGCTAATTTATATTTAAATAATTATATCTCTTTTAAGTAAATTTTCTTTTATAACACCAATTCCAATAAATTTGTTATTATTATATATTTTATAAATTCCATCTGGCTCATTTTTTGTTAATTGTACACCATTTAAAAATAAACTTAACTTTTTATCATCTATATATATTTTTTTACTTTCTTTAAATAATTTTTCAATTGTTATTATTTTTAAATTTATTTTTTGTTTTTCTTTTTCAAGCTCTTGAATTGTTATTGCATTTTTTATATTAAATTCTCCAACTTGCACTCTTTGTAATTCTTTCATATATCCGAATGGTATTTAATCCGTTTTGCAATATCTTCACATAAGCTTCTAATATATGTACCTTTTGAGCAACTAACTTCAAAAGAAATCTGTTTTTCTTTTTTATTAATTTTTATTAATTTAATATTATATATTTGTATTTTTCTTGGTGGTATATCTATCTTTTGCCCTTTTCTTGCATATTCATATAGTTTTTTACCTTTTACTTTAATTGCAGAATATATAGGAGGTATTTGTTCCTGTTTTCCTAAAAAACTTTCTAATATATTTTTTACATTTTCTTCTTTTAAAATTTCAGGATTTACATTTACTTCTTCTATTACTTTTCCTTCACTATCTGCTGTATCTGTTTTTTTTCCTAATTGTAATTCTACCTTGTAAATTTTATCATGATTTATTAAATATTTTGAACATAAGGTTCCTTTTCCAATTAGTAATGGCAACACTCCTGTTGCCATTGGATCTAAAGTTCCTGTATGCCCCACCTTTTGATTACACATTTTTTTTACTTGATATACTATATCATGTGATGTACATCCTTTTTGTTTATTAATTATTAATATACCATCCATATAAATTCCTCGTTTATAAAGATTTTTTTACTTCTTTTAAAACTTTTTCTTTCACTTGTTCTATATTTCCTTGTATAAATGCACCAGCTGCTCTTGGGTGACCTCCACCTCCAAACATAAAGCAAATATCTGATACATTTACATAGTTTCCTGAGCGCATAGATATTTTATATCCTGTTTTTTCTTTATTTTGTCTAATAAATATAGATACTTCAACACCTTCAATATCTCTACCAATATCTACTAATCCTTCATGATCTCCTGGTTCTGCCTGCACTTCTTCTTCATCTTGCATTGTAATATACGTAAATGTTATTTTTCCATTTTCTAAAATTTCCATTCTGTCAATTACTTTTTTGGTTAATAAAAAGTTTGCTTTTGTTTTTGTTCGTAATGTTCTTTTATAAATGTCTTGTATATTTACTCCTTTGCGAATTAATTCTGCTGTAAATTCAAAAGTTTCTGGTGTAATACCACTATGTCTAAATCCTCCTGTATCCGTGATAATTCCTGCCATAAGACAACTTCCAATTTCTTTTGTAATATCAATTTGAAAATATTCGAATATACCAGCTAATGTTTCACAGCAAGCAGGAGATACTGGATTAACATAGTTTAAATCTGCAAACATATTATTACTTCCGTGATGATCAATATTAATTGTTTTTGTTGCATTTTCAAAATATTCTTTTTGTGCTAGTCTTTTTAAATCTGCATTATCTACAGAAATTGCTAAATCATAATTTTTAATATTTGATTCTTTTTTTATTTTATCTGTACCAGGTAAAAAACTAAATAATCTAGAATATTCTGGAATAATAACATCTGCTTCTTTTCCAAACTTTTCTAATACTAATTGTAATGCTAAACTGCTTCCAATAGCATCTCCATCAGGAGATTCATGTGTTAATATTACAATTGTTTTTGCTATTTTCATCTCTTCTAATATTTCATCTAAAGTCATATATTTATTTCTCCTTTTCTTTCTTTGGCATTATTTCTTTTAAAATAGTGTCAATTTTTGCACCATATTCTAATGAATCATCTAATTCAAATATAATTTCAGGAGTATTTCTTAAATTTACTCTTCTTGCTAATTCACTTCTGATAAATCCTGAAGACTTTTTTAGTGCTGCTAAAGTATCTTTTATGTTTTTTGAATTTAAAATACTTACATATACCTTTGCATATTTTAAATCATTTGTAACTTTTACTTTTGTTACACTAACTAATCCTGTTACATTTGGATTTTTTAATTCATAGCCAATAATTTGACTAAGTTCTTTCCTGTATTCTTCATCAATTCTTCCTAATCTATTGTGATTCTCTGGCATTTTTTCACTTCCTATCTTTTAATTTCCTCCATGATGTATACTTCTATCATATCGCCTTCTTTTATGTCATTATAGTTTTCAATTTGAATTCCACATTCAAATCCCTTTCCAACTTCTTTAACTTCATCTTTAAATCTTTTTAGTGTTGCTAAGTGTCCATCATGAATTACTACATTTTCACGAATAACTCTTACTCCAGCATTTCTTTCTACTTTTCCAGAAAGTACATATGCACCTGCAATTGTTCCAACATTTGATATTTTAAATGTTTGTCTTACTTCTGCATTTCCAATTACTTTTTCTTCAAATTCTGGATCTAACATTCCCTTCATTGCAGCTTCAACATCTTCAATTGCTTGATAAATAATAGAATATTGTTTAATTTCTACTTCATCTTTTTCTGCCATTTCTTTTGCAACATTATCAGGTCTTACATTAAATGCTATGATTATGGCATTTGATACCTTTGCAAGTGTTACATCTGATTGATTAACAGCACCTACTGCACTATGAATTACTTTTACTTTTACTTCTTCATTTTGTAGTTTTTCTAGTGCTTGTTTTACAGCTTCTACAGATCCTTGTACATCTGCTTTTACAATTAAGTTTAATACTTTTAAATTTCCTTGTTCCATTTGACTAAATAAATTATCTAAAGTTATTTTTGTATTATTGTTAATTGCTTTTTCTCTTGCTTGATTTTTTCTTCTTTCTATTAAATGTTTTGCCATTTTTTCATTTTTTACTTCATAGAATGTATCTCCTGCTTCTGGAACTTCCGTTAATCCCATTATTTCTACTGGTGTTGATGGTCCTGCTGATTTTACAGTTTTTCCTTTATCATCTTTCATAGCTCTTATTCTACCAATAGAAGAACCTACTACAATAGTATCTCCTATATCTAAAGTACCTCTTTGTACAAGCATAGTTGCAATTGCACCTTTTGATTTATCAAGTCTTGCTTCTATAACTGTACCTTTTGCTTGTTTTTTAGGATTTGCTTTTAATTCTAAAACATCAGCTTGCAATAATACCATTTCTAGTAATTGCTCAATATTTTCACCTTTTCTTGCTGAGATTGGAACATAAATTGTATCTCCGCCCCATTCTTCTGGTACTAAGTCATATGCCATTAATTCTTGTTTAACTTTTTCTATATTGGCATCTGGTAAATCTATTTTATTTATAGCTACAATTATAGGTATTCCTGCTGATTTTGCATGATTAATTGCTTCTATTGTTTGTGGTTTTACTCCATCATTAGCAGCAACAACTAAAATTGCAATATCTGTAATTTGAGCACCTCTAGCACGCATTGCTGTAAAAGCTTCGTGTCCTGGTGTATCTAAAAAAGTAATTTCTCTATCATTTATTTTTACTTTATATGCTCCAATTGCTTGTGTAATTCCTCCAGCTTCTCCTTCTATTACATTTGTTTTTCTAACAGCATCTAAAAGTGAAGTTTTGCCATGATCAACGTGTCCCATAACAACAATAACTGGGGGTCTTGTTTGTAATTCTTCTTCTTTATCTTCAGAATCATCAAATAAGATATCTTCTTCTGTTATGGTCCTTTTTTTGATTGCATTAATTCCAAACTCTTGTGCTATTAAATAAGCTGTATCAAAATCTATTTCTTGATTAAGAGTTGCCATTATCCCATAACCTAATAATTTTTTAATTACTTCTGCTGTTGTTTTCTTTATTTCTGCAGCTAAATCTTTTACTGTTATTGTTTCTGGAATTTCTATTTGAGTTAATTTAAATATTTTTTGTTTTGTTCTTTCTTCTTGGTTTTGATTTTTTCTCTTTTTACCTCTTCTACCACGCTCTGTTGTTAAATCATAGTATTCAAGCATTCCACCATCTTGTTCATCAAACATATTAGATAAACGGTTAGCTTGTTTTAAGCTTTTTAATTTACCTTCATCAAAGTCGTGTCCTACATTTTTTCTAGGCTTTGATTTTTTTGTTTTATTTTCATCAAATTTATTGTTATTTTTTTGCTTATCAATTCCTCTGTTATATTCTCTAATACTTTCTTTTTCAACAATTTCAGTAGCCATAATATTTTTAATATTTTTTTCAATACCTTTTTCATCTAAAGGTTTTTTTCTGAATTTATCATTGTAATTTTTATTGTTATTGTATTTACTATTAGCTCTATTATTTGTATTAATACTATTATTTCCATTATTGAATTTATTATTTCTATTATTATAATTTTGATTATTATTGTTATTTCTATTTTGTCTATTATCGTAAGTTTCTCTATTTATTTTGTTTTCTTTTGGTTGATTTAATTCTTTTTCTGTTTTTTGAGGTTTAATGTCTTGCACATCACTTCTTGAAATTGTTATGTTTTTTTGCATTTTTGTTTCTTCAACTACTTTCTTTTCATCATTGCTAGATGCATTTTTATTTGTTTGCTCTTCTTTTTTTAATCCAAATAGTTCACTTACTGTCATTGGTTTATTTGTTTTATTTCTATATACAATATTGTAATCTTTGTTCTGTCTTCTTTCAACAAACCCCACATTACTTTTCTTTTCTTCTTTTTTTGCAACTTCTTTTTTCTTTGCTTGTTCCTCTTGCGTTATTATTACTTCTCTTCTAATAATAACAGGTGCTTTTTCCTCTTTTTTTGTTTCTGCTTTTGTATTACTTTTAGCTTCTTTTGCTTGCTTACTTTTTCCTTTTTTTGTTATTTCATTTTTAATATTTTTTTCCTCTTCTTCATTTATACTACTCAAATGACTTTTTGCATCAATATTTAATTCTTTTGCTACTTCTAATACTTTTTTACTGGTTAAGTTTAGCTCTTTTGCTATATCATATATTTTTATCTTACCCAATAATTTCACCCCCATTATTAATTTTTTGAATTTCTTTTGATAAATTTATTTCTTCAATTCCTAATATTGCTTTATTTTCTTTTCCTATAGCTTTACTCAATTCTTGTATTTGTCCTATACATATAATTGGTATTTTATATTCTTCACTTAATTTGTTAAATTTTTCTTTTGTTCTTTCTGAAGAATCTTGTGCTACTATAATTAAGTTTACCTTATTTTTTTTTATTCCGATTTTCCACACTATCTGCACCAAAACTTATTTTTCTTGCTCTTGATGCAAATCCTATTAACCCTAATATTTTTTTATTAATCAAGAATGACACCTCTTAAATTTTCATAAATTTCATCTGATATTTTTGTATCTAATGCTTTTTCTAACCTTTTTGATTTGATTGCTTTTTCTAAACATGCTATATTTTTACATAAGTATGCTCCTCTTCCTTCTTGTTTTCCTGTTGTATCTAAGCTTATTTTATTTTCTTTGTTTTTAACGACTCGGATAAGCTCTCTTTTTTCTTTTTTATTATTACATCCCATACATGTTCTTAATGGTTGCTTTTTCATAAAACTAGCTCCTCCTTTATTGTATGTCCTTACTTTGTTTTTATTCTGTTTCTTGTGTTTTTACTATTTTCTCATTTGCTTGCTGTTCTTCTACTATTGGTTCTTCATTTTCTTCTTTTTGAGTTTTCAATAGCATTTCTCTAAATTGAGTTTCTGATTTTATATCTATTTTCCAATTAGTCAATCTAGCTGCTAATCTTGCATTTTGTCCTGATTTTCCAATTGCTAATGATAATTGATCATTTGGTACAATTACTTGAGCAAATTTTTCTTCTTCTTTTATATCTACTGCTAGAATTTGTGCTGGAAGTAAGCTAGATGCAATATAAATTGATGGATCTTCATTCCATTCAATTACATCAATCTTTTCTCCACTTAATTCATTAATTACATTTTGAATTCTTACGCCTTTTTGTCCAACACAAGAGCCTACTGGATCAATATTAGGATCTGGTGAGTAAACGGCTACTTTACTTCTATATCCTGGATCTCTTGAAATACTCTTTATTTCAATAACACCTTCATAAATTTCTGGTATTTCAAATTCTAGTAATTTTCTAACAAAATCTGGATGGCTTCTTGATACTATTACTTGTGGAACTCCTTTTGCTCCTTTTTCTACATCTAAAACATATCCTTTTATTTTGTCATTTACTTTATAATTTTCAGTTGGAATTTGTTCTTTAGTTGGCATAACCCCTTCTAATTTTCCTAAATCCATTACAACAATGTTATGGTCTGCTTTTTGGATTAAGCCAGAAACAATTTCCCCTTTTCTATCATTAAATTCATTAAATATAATTTCCCTTTCTGCTTCTCTTAATTTTTGAATAATAACTTGTTTTGCTGTTTGTGCTGCAATTCTTCCAAAATTTCTTGGTATAATTTCAGTTTCTAAAACCTCTCCCTCTTTTAGGTCTGGATTTATTTTTTGTGCCTCTTTTATATTTATTTGTGTTTCTTTATTTTCTACTTCTTTTACAACTTCTTTAACTGAATAGACATGTGTTGCTCCTGTTTTTTTATTCATTTCTACTTTTACATTTTCTAAGGAATCAAAATTTCTTTTATATGCTGTTACTAATGCAGTCTCTATTGATTCTAATAAATACTCTTTTTTAATTCCTTTCTCTTTTTCTAATTCCTCTAATGCCAAAATTAATTCTTTGTTGTCAATTGCTTGTTCTTTCATTTTTATTCCTCCCTTTACCAATTATATATTGTTTTTATTTGTGCTATGTTTTTTCTTTCAATAGTTATTTTATCTTTTAATTTAATTGTTTCGTTATTAAATTCTTCTAGTATTCCTTGGTATTCTTTGTTTTTATTTTCATCTTTTTTAAATAATTTAATTTTTATTTCTTTACCTATGTTTTGCTCTAAGTGTTTGTCTTTTCGAAGAATCCTCTCTATTCCAGGTGAAGAAACTTCTAAAAAATATTGTTCTTTTATATAATCTGCTTCATCTAAAAAATCATCTATAGCATTATTTACTTTTTCACAATCATTTAAATCTATACCTTCTTGCTTATCAATAAAAATTCTTAAAAAATAGTTTCTTCCTTCTTTAATGTATTCTACATCATATAGCTCATATCCTATTTCTTCAATTTTTTCTTTGATTAAATTTTCTACTCTTTCCTCAATATTTGCCAAAGTGTACCTCCTTTTTGCAGTTTTATACTAAATTTTAAATAATTAGGAGTGGGATTTGTTCCCACTCCTCTTATGATGTATTCTGTTTACTTTATTATTATACCCGATTTTTGGTATAAATGCAAGCTTTTTTTAAATTTTTATGATATTTTATTATTAAATAAAATTATTATACAACAATTATATTTTTTCTAAAATTATTATTTTATAAGTGTAGTTTTTATATTTTGGTTTAAATTCTTTAATTTCTATTTCTTTAAATTGTTCCTTGTTTTCCATATTATTATATAAACTTAAGTCTGCTGTATCAATAATAAAAATTCTTCCGTTTGTTTTTTTTACAACTTCATCTATGCTATATGCTACTTCCATTTGTGGCAGATATGCTTTATATGCTTCTTCTATTGTCCAATAATCTAAATTTAGAAAATATTGTTTATTTGTTTCAATTAATGCTGCTATAACCCCTCCATTATTTATATTTGAATACATTATTACATCATCAGGTTGTAAATTTTCTCGTAAATAAGAAATTGGCTCACTATTTGAAGCATCATAGTTTTCTTCTAAATTAATAATTAGATTATTAATAGATAAAATAAATATAGCACCACAAATAAATCCTATTATAAATTTATTATTTTCTTTTGCTAAAAAATAGCTAATAGAAAATACTAATAATCCTGTTATTGTAAATAAATATCTAGCATATAAAATAGGTGATTTTATAGATACAATTGACACAGCTAGAATAACTAATAAATAAAAAATAATAGGTAAAATTCCTTCTGTTATTTTATTTTTTTGTTTTATATTTTTAATAATTATGTATGTAATATAGACTAATAATATCACTGCAAATATAGTCGGAACTGTTTGTTCTAATGACCCTTTAAATTGGAAATTTATAATATCAATTACAATTTGTGGAAATTCTATAGTTATCCAAAATCCTCCACCTACTCTTGTTAATTGACCAACAAATACAAATAACCATGGTAGATATAAAAGTACTTGCATAATTTCTACCAAAATAAATGTAAGAATTTCTTTTTTTAGTAATTTTTTTCTATTTCTTATAAGATGAATAACCATTGCAACATTGACAAACCCACTACATACTAAAGCAAAATAATGCATATAACAACTCGCTATACTTGTAAGCCCAAATAAAATTATATTTTTTTGCTTTTTTTCTTTTCTCCATCTATTTGCATAAATTAGCATAAGTGTTACAAATACAATTGTCCACGAATACATTCTTATTTCTAAAGCATAATTTAACATTACTGGTAAAAAGAAACTAAAAAATGTAAATAATAAACCTGTTTTATTTCCAAAGTCTTTTTTTATATGTGTTAATCCTAAAATACCTAAAACAATAATTCCTAAAAGTGAAAAAATTCTATAGGAAATAATATTTGCGCCAAAAATAATATTAACAATTTTTAAAATCCAATAATATAAAACAGGATGAACATCGTTTCCTGCAATTGTCCATATTTCTGCAAAAGAATGATTCATTAAACCTACACTATATGATTCATCAAACCATATATTTGTATGAAATGCTGGTATTAAAAATAATATAGTTCCTAAAATAATTATTAGAATATGTAATAAGTTGTCCTTTTTTAATATTTTATTTTCCATTTTACTCTCCTTTATATAACAAATATTATTATATAAAATAAGTTGGCTACAAATAAAAGCCAACTTTTCTTTTTGTATATATACCTCCGGCTTAGTCGGAGGATATTTATTTTCTTTTAGTCTCTTTCTTCTTGTAATTCTGTATTTAACATTTTAATACTTCTTACATGGTTAATTTTTTCCCAGCTAGTTTCTCTTTTAAATAAACATTTAAGGTTAATTAATATCCATGATCCCATAAATAGTGGGTAACATGCTAATCCTTTTAACATCGGTTTTATTGGTCTTTTATCTAAAAGCATAGCAATTAATGATGTTGCAATTGGTAATAAAAATGTTGGGATTACATATCTTAATATATTTATTATTAATTCTGCTTTAGTCATACCATCACCAGCATACATTAAGAAGTTAGTTCCTAATAATAGTAATGTTATGATAAATAATGGTATACTTCCTATTATATATAAAAAACCATCAATATTAATCATATTTTTATTTTCTTTTGCTGCTACTAATAGTTTTTTAGTATATTCTTTCATACATTGCATATGTCCTACTGTCCATCTGCTTCTTTGTGACCAACTTTGCTTAAAACCTACTGGTTGCTCATCATAACATATTGCATCTGTTGCCCATCCTAATTTTTTACCACTTATAATTCTTTTTAATGAAAATTCGATATCTTCTGTTAGCGTTACTGTATCCCATCCTTGTGGTTTTATGATATCAAATTTGACCATAAATCCAGTACCATTTAATAATGGTGATAACCCTATATTATATCTTGCTAAATGATAAAATCTATGCATTGTCCAATAAAAAAGTGCATATCCTGCTGTAATCCAACTATCAGTTGGATTTTTTATATCTCTATATCCTTGTACTACCTCTTCTCCTTGGCATAATTTTTTATTCATATTTTTTATAAAATCTGGGTGTACTATATTATCTGCATCGAATACAAAAAAAGCATCATATGGTGCATTTTCTTCAATTTTTTGTTTTAAAAACCAATCTAAAGCATATCCTTTTGTTTTTTTAGTTTCATCAAACCTTTTATAAACAATTGCCCCAGCATCTTTTGCTACTTTTGCTGTATTATCTGTACAATTATCTGCAATTACATAGATATCATATAATTTTTTATCATAATTTTGATTTTGTAAACTTTCTATTAAATTACCTATAACTGCTTCTTCATTATGTGCTGGTATAATTGCCATAAACTTGTGTTGTTTATTTACTTTTAGTGGTTTATCTTTTATTTTTACTAATGAGCATAAACTTATTAAAATTTGATATAACCAGAATATCGTTATAATCCAAACTAATGCTTCTCTTAGTATATATAAATAATCCATTTTTTTTACCTCTCTTTTAATAATATTCTTTTTAATATTATTATGCTACATTTATTATTATACTATCATTGATAAATTAATGCAATATTTTCCTCTAAATTTTATTAATTTTTTCCTTTAAATTATTATAATTTACAGTCTGTAATATAATTTGAAAAATATCTGTGAATATTAACTTTAAACTTTGTTAATTTTTTTATCTATATTGAATACATTTAATATAAATATAAGATTTGGAGGTATTTGTATGCGAAAAAGAATTAAAGTTGCAATTGTTGGCAGTAGTGGTTTAGTTGGTAGAACTGTTTTAAAAGTTTTAGAGGAAAGAAATTTTCCAAACATTACATATACATTATTTTCTTCTAAAAATTCAGCTGGTAAAAAAGTTAATTTTTTAGGAGAAGATTATATTTTTTGCGAATTAAATGAATCATCTTTTGACTTATCTTTTGATTATGCAATTTTTTGTGCTGGTAGTTATGTTTCAAAAAAATATGCTCCTATTGCTACTAAAAATGGTTGTATTGTAATTGACAATAGTAGTGTATTTAGAATGGATCCTAATGTTCCATTAGTTGTTCCAGAAGTTAATCCAGAAAAAATTTTTAATAATAATGGTATTATTGCAAATCCCAATTGCTCTACTATTCAGGCTGTCGTTCCTTTAAAACCTTTAGATGATAAATATAATATTAAAAGAATTGTATATTCTACTTATCAAGCAGTTTCAGGTGCTGGTCGTTATGGAATTGAGGATTTAGAAAATAAAGCTACTGGTGATACATTAAAAAAATTCCCATATCCAATTTATAATAATTGTCTTCCTCATATTGATGTATTTACAGAAGATGGTTATACAAAAGAAGAACATAAGATGATAAACGAAACCAGAAAAATTTTAAATAAGCCGAATCTTTCTATTACTGCAACAGCTGTTAGAGTTCCGGTTAAAAATTGTCATAGTGAATCTATTAATATACAATTTGAAAAAGATTTTGATTTATATGATATACGAATGTTACTCCAAAATTTTCCTGGAGTAATTGTTGCAGATAATTTAGAAAAAGACTTATATCCTATTGCTACCAGAGTAGATGGAAATGATGAAATTTTTGTTGGGAGAATTAGAAGAGATTTTAGTATTCCATTTGGACTTAATTTATGGGTTGTTGGTGATAACTTAAGAAAAGGTGCTGCTACAAATGCTGTACAAATTTTAGAAAAATTAATTCAAAATTCATAATTTACAATAATATGTCATTTAATATTAATATTTAAAAATTGATATATTTTACCTTTTTATTTATAAATAGTTACAATTTATAATAAAATTCACTTTATTTTTCTTGTGTTATATGTAATATTTTGATTAGCATAAATAATATGTGGGAAAAATGAAATAAAAAAATAGACAAAAGAAGCACCAACTGGTATGATGTTTTTGT